>CAVCYP010000011.1:0-34913 GCA_963606545.1 Sphaerochaetaceae bacterium | reverse complement strand
CAGCGCGCAAAGTGGTATAGTAGGAGGTCAAGATGCCAAGTGTAACTAAAACTAAACTTAATAAGGGAGCCTTAATTGCTCTTCTTTTCTTTTTACTTATAGGTTGTGCTTGTTTGTTGCCTATTGATTGGTGGTGGAAGGTTGTCATTGCTGTAGCCTTGATTGCTCTTTTCTTATATTTAAGACGCGGTTTTATCATTTTTTATAGAGCTGCAGTTAAGCTTCAGAAGGAAAACACTCCAGAAGTTTGGAAGATGATGAAGAAGGCTTTGGCTGCACATGTTGATGATGAAAGAACTGTTTTAATTTGTACCGCTTTTATTCAGCAGGATGACGCTAAGTTTGGTTCTGAGTATCTTGAGAATTATATTGCAAAAACTAAAGACAACCATTGGCGCGGTCAGGCTATCATTGCTCTTTCAATGGGCTACTGGAGACTTGGCCAGTTGGATAAGGCCATTGATTGTCTTCAGGACCTTAGAGAGACTGGCTATGTTGATGGAAACCTCCAGATTAACCTTGAAACCTACCTACTTGAAAAGGGAGATTTAAAAGAGGCAAAGAAGCTTATTACTGAGTCCAGAAAGCTGGGTAAAGAGTCCAACGGGCTTTTAGATAACAGAGGGCTCTACTACCTCTTGACCGGTGATTGGTCTAAGGCAGCCGATGTTTATGATGAGCTTATCAACGAGAGAAACGCTAAGTTCCCGGAGGCCTATATTCATGGTGCACAGGTAAAAATTCATGAGAAGAACGTCTCTCAGGCCATCGATAGGCTTGGCTGGGCACTTTCTAAGCGTTTTACAAATACCTGTACAGTGACAAAAGAATATGTTGAAAAGCTACTTGCAGGGCTTGAAGATTCTAAGACTTCTGAGGCCTTTGCAAAGGCTATGGAAGCCAATGTTAGAGCTGTTGCTCTAGGTAAAGCTTTTGACGGACTTGAGAAGGCAAGCGAAAATCCAACTGCACCGCTTAAGGCAGGTGAAAGTATTGAAGAACCAAAGGAGCCAGAGATGCTAGAAGAGAAAGAAAGGAATATCGGGCTTGAAGAAGATGATGATAGAGAGCCAAATACAGAGCTCACGGAAGAGGATTTGACGGATTTGAGCTTTGACGTGGAGGATGAGGACTCTGAGGTCCAGGATGACGCAGAGGATGAGCTTTCTGAGGATATAAATACGGACGTAGATGACGATGACAGAGAGCCAAATACAGATTTGAACGAAGACGATGAATAAATTACTGAAAAAATATCTTGGGATGTACAAGACGCAGGTGCTTCTTGTGATGATTTTTGTTGCGTTGCAGGTGGTGGGAACGCTGGCGCTGCCTACAATTATGGCCAACATTGTGGATATTGGGCTGCCGTCTGGGGATATGGGCTATATTCTCAAAGAGGGCAGCCTTATGCTGTTGATGTCGCTGGCTCAGATGGGCGCCATGATTGGTGTAGGGTATTTTAGTAGTAGAGTATCGGCGGGAATTGGCCGGGCTATGAGGCGGGATGTCTTTGTGAAGGCAGAGACGTTTTCTGCAAACGAGATGGATAAACTTAGCGTCTCGTCCATGATTGTGCGAAATACTAGCGATGTCACCATGATGCAGAATTTTTGCGTAATGCTAATGCGTATGGTGATTGTTGCGCCGGTTATGTGTATTGGTAGCATAATTTTAGCCCTCAATATAAATAGGCAGCTTGCAAGAATTTTGCTGGTTTCAGTTCCTTTTTTGGTTTTGCTTTTTGTTCTGATTATTCTTTTTGCCACCAAGCTTTTTGATGATTTAAAGAAGAAAAACGATAGGTTGAATCTGCTTTTGAGAGAGCATATATCGGGCGTGCGGGTCATCAGGGCGTTTGTCAATCAGGAAACTGAGCGCGAAAAGTTTGAAAAGGGCAACCAAGATTTGTTTAAGGTGTCTTTGAAAGTTCTCAGAATTACCTCTTCAATGATGCCAGGAATGATGCTGATAATTAATATGTCTACCGTTGCCGTTTGCTATTTTGGTGCAATTCAGGTTGAGGTGGGCGGACTTCAAGTTGGTCAGTTGATGAGTTTTATTCAGTATGTTACCCAGATTCTTTCAAGTCTTGGAATGCTGAGCATGCTCATGGTAATTCTTCCCAGGGCAAACATTAGCGCAAAGAGAATTAATCAGGTGCTGGAGCTTAATAGCATCATAGCTGAGCCCAAGACGGCAAAGGTGCCGGATCTTGGAGCGAATATTGCTCCGGGAACGCTGGAATTTAAAAACGTGTCTTTTACCTACCCTGGAAGCTCAGAGCCGGTGCTTTCTGATCTCAACTTTACAGCAGAAGGCGGAAAGACAACCGCAATCATAGGCTCGACTGGCTGTGGAAAAAGCACCCTTTTATCTCTTATCCCACGCCTTTACGACGTCTGTGAAGGCTCAATTCTCCTTGACGGTCTAGACTTGCGAGACTTTGCAGTCAGCGACTTACGCGAACGAATTGGATATATCCCACAAAAGGGCTATCTTTTTACCGGAACTATAGCCGATAACGTACGTTTTGGCTGTCCACAGGCCACCAACGAGCAGGTGGAAAGCGCCCTGAAAACTGCCCAAGCCTGGGATTTTGTGAGCCAAAAAGAAAAAGGGGTGAACGAAGAAATCTCTCAGGGCGGCAAGAACGTCTCTGGTGGCCAAAAACAGCGGCTAGCCATAGCTCGTGCAATTGTCCGCGACTGCGAGCTCTACGTCTTTGACGACAGCTTCTCAGCACTTGACTTTGAAACCGATTCTAGGTTGCGTGCAGCCCTAGCCAAGGATCCAAGACTTGGCAAGTCTACGCGCATTATAGTTGCTCAGCGCGTAAGCACAATCATGAATGCAGATAACATTATAGTTCTGGACAAAGGAAAAATTGTGGGGCAAGGCCAACACAAAGAGCTACTAAGGACCTGTCCTTTGTACTATGAAATTGCATCAAGCCAGTTAAGCGAGGAGGAATTAGAAAGATGAGTAAAAGAAAAACTCCTCGACAGGGTGAAAAACCAAAAAATGCAAAGGTTGTAAGTAAGAAGTTCTTTGCACGTCTTAAGCCCTTTACCCCTTTGTTTGTACTTGCCTTCTTCTGTGCTTTTGTTGGCGTCCTATGCACTTCTTTGGCCCCAAAAGTACTTGGAAAAGCCATTAATGCCATAACCGCAGGGGTGCAAAGTGGGACCTTTGATTGGGCCTTGATTGGAAAATTTATACTGATGTTGGTTGCTTTGTATCTGATAAATCCTTGTTTTAGATTCCTACAACACTGGTTCTTGGCTTTCTTGTCCCAGAAAATTTCAAGAGGCCTTGTAAGCGAAGTAAATGCAAAACTTGATAAGCTTCCTTTAAGTTACTTTGATGGAAGAACTCAAGGTGAAATCATGAGTAGGGTCACTAATGATATTGATGTCATTGACCAGAGCATTCAGGAAGGTATAAGCCAAGCTGTAGTTAGCCTCTTTACCATAATTTGCGTGCTTTCCATGATGTTATCCATCAATGTGGTAATGTCCTTGGTCTGTTTAATAACAATTCCACTTGTAGTTTTGATTGTTTCTGTTGTTGTTAAATTCACTCAAAAGTACTTTTTGGCAAACCAAAAGTATTTGGGCCAGCTTAACGGCCATGTTGAAGAGATTTACGGAGGTCATTCAATTGTTAAGACCTTCAACCATGAAGAAAAGGCTGTCTCTGAATTTGATGAAATTAATGAAGAGCTTTACACTGCAGGTTGGAAGAGTAATTTCTATAGCTCCGTTATTCATCCGCTTACTATGTTTGCCGGAAACTTTGGTTACATTTTGGTAGTTGTTGTAGGCGCACTTCTTGCTCTAGCAGGAAAGCTTGCTATTGGAGATATTCAGGCCTTTGTTCAGTACGTTAAGCGCTTTAATATGCCAATTCAGGAAATAACCAATATTGCTAACGTTTTCCAAAGCACTTTGGCTGCAGCTGAAAGAGTCTTTGAGATTCTTGAAGAACCGGAAGAAGTGGATGATGGAAAGCAGAGCTCAGTTCCTGCAAAGGGTAACATTGAGTTTGAGAATGTCAACTTTAGTTATGATGCCAGTAAGCCACTGATTCAGAACTTTAATCTCAAGGTAGAAGAAGGAAGTAAGATTGCAATTGTTGGCCCTACCGGAGCTGGTAAAACCACTCTTATTAATCTTGTTATGAGATTCTATGATGTCAATTCTGGCGCTATAAAAGTTGATGGAATTGATATTAGAGATTGGCCTCGCGATGTCCTGAGAGACCAAATTGGAATGGTTTTGCAGGATACTTGGCTGTTTGAGGGCACTATTGCTCAGAATATAGCCTACGGAGCAGGAACAAGCGAAGTTGATATGGAAAAGGTAAAGCGCTGTGCAAAACTTGCCTGTGCTGATCACTTTATTGAGACTTTGCCAGGTGGCTATGACTTTAAAATTAATGAAGAAGCCAGCAATGTAAGCCAAGGTGAGAAACAGCTTATTACCATTGCTAGAGCCTTTATGAGTAATCCAAGAATTCTTATTTTGGATGAGGCAACAAGTAACGTTGATACTAGAACAGAACGTCTGGTTCAAAAGGCAATGGAAAATCTCATGAAAGACAAAACTAGCTTCATAATTGCCCATAGACTTTCCACCATTAGAGATGCAAGTCTTATTCTTGTTATTGATAATGGTAATATTGTTGAGCAGGGTAGACATGACGAACTCTTGGCAAAAAAGAGTTTTTATTACAATCTATACGTTAGTCAGTTTAAGGGAGCTGCAGAGTTTTAATGAGAAAGTTTTTGAAGTTTATCACAGGTAGATTAGCATGGACGTTCCTCTTTTTGATAATTCAGGCAGCGTTCCTTTTCTTTATGCTAACCTATGCTGAAAGCTACTTCAGTCTTTCTGTTTTTGACTTTGTTTTAGGTCTTGTAATTGCCTTTGCTATTTTTACTAGAGATGATGCCCCTGAGTATAAGCTTTCTTGGATTCTTTTAATCCTAGTTGTGCCTATCTTTGGCTGCTTTATGTATCTAATCTTTGGTAATAAGAAAAGAGGTAAATGGGAGAAACGCAAGATTGCTGGATATCAGAATTTGATGCAGGCTCACTCTATGGCAGAGTTTAAGAGCTCACCAAATTCTACGGCCCTTCAACCTCCGGAGGGCGCTGTGGCTTTAGAGGAGCTTCCTCCAGAAGATTTAAGGCTGCACAACTACCTTGCCAACATTACTGGCTGTATGACCTATTCCAACACTCAGTTTTCCTACTATTCTCTTGGAGATTACTGCTATCCAGTAATGCTTGAGGAACTGAAGAAAGCCCAAAAGTTCATTTTTCTAGAATATTTTATCTATGAAAAGGGTCAGTTCTGGGATAGTGTCTTGGAGATTCTAAAAGAAAAAGTAGCCCAAGGGGTGGATGTTAGACTCATGTATGATGACATGGGAAGTATTGGTACTCTTCCCAACAAATACTACCTTAAATTGCGTCAATATGGCATAAAAGCGGTGGCTTTTAACCCTGTCAGGCCACGATTGAATCCTAGGCTTAACTACAGAGACCACAGAAAGGTTTGCATAATTGATGGCAATACGGCCATAAGTGGTGGAATTAATATTGCAGATGAATACATTAACCGTACAATTCGTTTTGGACATTGGAAGGATAATGCTTTTATTCTAAAGGGATGCGGAGTTTGGAGTTATACCTTTATGTTCCTTCAGCTCTGGATTTTCTCGGCTCCTAAAAAGTACGCCATTGAAGACTTTTCACTTTACTATCCAACTGAAAAGAAGAAAACCGATGGTCTTGTGCAGAGCTTTGGCGATAGTCCTCTTGATAACTTCTATGTTGCTGAAAATGCCTACATCCATTTGATTAACACGGCCAAAAAGTACGTTTGGATTAGTACTCCTTATTTAATCTTGGATAGCGCCATGGTTAATGCACTAAAGCTTGCTGCTCAAAGCGGCGTGGACGTGAGAATTATCACACCTGCAATTCCAGATAAGAAAATTGTCTATGCCCTGACTAAGTCAAACTACAAAGTCTTAATTGCAAACGGAATTCGAATCTTTGAGTACGTGCCGGGCTTTATCCACTCCAAAATGTTTGTCAGTGATGATAAACGCGCAATTGTGGGCACCACCAACATGGACTTTAGATCCTTCTATCTGCACTTTGAAAGCGGGTCTGTCTTCTACGGGGGCAGCATGGTAAGCTCCGTAAAATCCGATTTCTCTCATACTTTTGAACTATGCAAAGAAGTAACTATGAAAGATGTTAATAATAGATCCTGGGTTATGAAACTCACCGGCCAGCTTGTAAAACTCATTGCACCTTTACTTTAATTAAGATTGGGAGCGTCTTATGGATAATCTTGATGAATTAATTGATATTTTCACTAAAACTACCGATAAAAGAACTATGAGAAAACTCTTTGAGGAACTCTTCACTTCAAAAGAAATTACAGATATTGCTAAACGTTGGTACCTAATGAAGGAGCTCTATCAGGGTAAGCCTCAGAGAAAGATTGCAGAGGAGATGGAAGTGAGCCTCTGTAAGATTACAAGAGGCTCAAAGATTCTCAAAGACTCTGAGTCTGTGTTTAAATCCATCCTCAGTGATATTTATGATGAGGATCATATTTAAGCTGTTAAACAGAAAACAGCTTTGCCAAGGCGTCTCTGGACTTTTGTGCAGCTTCTTCCTGTTTTGAGACCCCAGAACTAGCTCCGGTATTCTTTAGTTTGAAATAATCGCAAAAATTTGCCTTCTCTTTATCCCAAACTGCCTCATCTATGGTTTCTCTACAGCCATAGTGTGAGTCTGGGCTATAATAGGTGCAACATTTGCAACTGTGCAAAGAACGAGCACAGGAAGGACATTCTGTTGTTCTTGAGACTTGCTCTGGAATTGGGCTTCCGCAATAAGGACAGTTTGCCATAATTTTATCCTTAATTAAGCTTAAGCTTTTCTCCAAGCTTTTGGATTTCACCGTCTTCATATTTGTCATGAAGGGCAAAATACTTTCTGCCATCGTTAGCATATCTAGGTACTACATGTACGTGGATATGTGGAACTTCCTGTCCTGAAGCTGGGTTGTTGTTAATAAAAATATTAGATCCCTCGCTTTTTAGGACATCGTTTTGCTTTTGGTCTACACGTTTTGCAACCTGAATGAGATGTGCTAGCACGTCATCTGGGCAGCTTGCCATGTTAGGATAAGGCTCACGACTTATTACAAGGGCATGGCCTTTGACAACAGGATTAATATCCATGATTACGAAGCAAATATCATCTTCGTAAAGTTTAACACTTGGGATTTCTCCCTTTCCAATTTTTGTAAACAAGGTTTCCATACTCATAGAATACTACCTGTTCCTTTTGCCTTCAAGTGGTTTACTTTTTGAGCTCTTTCTTGGTCTGTCAGAAGTTCTTGGTTTGTCAGAAGTTCTTGATCTGTCAGAACGCCCTGTGCGTTCTGAACGTTCCTTGCGGTCGCTGTGACGTTCTGAGCGTTCACTATGACGCTCTGGACGTCTTCTTCCAAAAGGCTTTAAGGCTAGGCGTTCACGAGGTTGTCTGTCAAAGAGATCTTGAATTTCATGGTACTTGCTCTTATCCAGAGCTGTTCCATAGCGCTCTGCAAGAAGGGCTGTGATGACGTTGGTTGGATGGTGTTCTGCGCAGAGCTTCTTTGCCATTGAATAGAGGCTGTCCTCGTATAGGCCGTTTTCTGCATTGGAAATGCTTTGGAATAAATCGGTTTGGAGCATTTTGCGCTTTTGGGCCATGAGCTCGTCCACGGTGGGGATGCGGACTTTTTGGATAGGAGATTTGGCTATGCGCTTGATGAAGGTGAGTTTTCTGAATTCGCGCGGGGTGACAAAGCTCACGGCAAGGCCTTCTTTGCCTGCTCTGCCGGTGCGGCCAACTCTGTGGATGTAGCTTTCTGGCTCTTCCGGGAGGCTGTAGTTGACTACGTGGGTCATGTCTGGGATGTCTAGACCGCGGGCAGCTACGTCTGTGGCTACTAGAATGCTAATACGATGTTCGCGCATTTTGTGGATGATGAGCTCTCTTTGCATTTGGCTGAGGTCGCCGTGGAGAACTTCTGCGTTGTAGCCGGCGGAGATGAGTTTTGAGCCAATTTCGTCGCACTGGATTTTGGTTCTGCAAAAGACTAGGCCGTAGAAGTTTGGTGCCAAGTCTATGGTGCGGCAGAGGGCCTCGAATTTGTCTTCTTCAAGAAGTTCGTAATAGACCTGACGGGTTAGGGTGCTAGTCATGTCTTGAGTCTGAACTTTGACTATCTCATAGTCCTTCATGAAGGTTTCAGCCAGCTGCTTTATTGGCTCAGGCATTGTGGCTGAGAAGCAGAGCATTTGTCGCTCTTGTGGCATATTAGCTAGGATGTTTTTGATGTCATCAATAAAGCCCATGTTGAGCATTTCATCGGCTTCATCCAGAACGCAAAATTGGATGGATTGGAGGTTCAAGGTGCCTCGCTCAAGGTGGTCTTGAATTCTGCCTGGTGTGCCAACTATGACGTCTGCGCCTTCTTTTAGGCCTTTAAACTGGAGGTTGTAGGAGGCTCCCCCGTAGATTGCCAGGGTACGAATGTTTCTGTTTTCACCAAGGCTTTTGATTTCATCGCAAACTTGGATGCAAAGTTCTCTGGTTGGAACCAAGACTAGGGCTTTGGTTTCATGGGTAGCTTTTTTGCTCTGCCACTGGTCTAATTTTTCCAAAATTGGAAGAGCAAAGGTTGCTGTCTTTCCCGTTCCCGTTTGGGCTTGTCCTATTAGATCTTTATTTTCTTTAAGTAAAATAGGAATACATCTAGTTTGAATTTCTGTTGGATGTTCAAAACCTTTTTTCTCTATGGCCTCAATGCTTTTCTGAGAGAGTCCTAAATCAATAAATTCTTGTACGTTCTGCATTTGTTTATTATTTCCAAATAGAGTTTATACAACACAGTTGCTTTGAGTTTCAAGTGCTTTTTTAACGAGATTTTTGAGAGTTGAACATTTTGTTTCATTTTTTTGTATTACTTATTAGAGGCTTTTTTTCTTTGGAGGAAACTATTATGGAAAACAACAGTAGCAATTCGTTAGAGCATGGAGTATGTCCCAATCCACTTTGTAAGTGGCACAACAAGATTAATCTTCCCCAAGGGGAGAAATGGTTCAGGTGCCATGGTTTTTATCAGACAAAACAGCATGGTAGAATTCCTAGATACATTTGTAACAACTGTCATAGAACGTTTACCTTACGAACCGGCCAAAACTTCTGGCATCTTAAAGACGACGCAATTGACATAAAAGAGCTTGGCCAACAGTGGGTAAGTGGCCTTTCTATTAGAGAGATTGCAAAAAACTACGGCATGAGTGAGCAGGTTATTTCTACAAGACTAAAGAGGTACGTGGAATTATCCAAGACTCATTGGGAGTATAAGCTAGAATAAAATTAGTAGCGGTTAAACACTTTTTCAGCAAAAGCGGGGAAGTCCTTCACCTGAATAACTGTGCCATCATCCAGTATTGCTCGTCCTGTGAAATAGCCAAAAACTTGGTGTTGATCTGTTTTGATAATGCCAAAATTCATCTTGGAACATCTATCAACAGCAGGCAAAAAGTCCATTTCAAAGCGTCCATCAGAGCTTGTGAAGGTCCATTTTTTCATAAAATCGTCTGCAGGAAGGTTGAACGTAATGTCCTCCAGCTTGTGAATTTTATTATCATAAAAGATAACGTTTTCACTTGCCGGAGTCCTATCCGTAAAGCCATAGCCTATATTAAAGCCAAACTTGTGGCCATCAACCATACCGCTTCCAGAGCCCCAGTACCAGGTATTCTGATACGTCCAACGCCCACGGCCCCAGTCAAGAACGCCAAAAGTTTCTGTCTTTTTTACGTCAGAGGTATCATCTCCACGCCTTAAAATCCCTTCCGCAGCCAGGCAGTTAACCTTTTCATTTAGATAGAAGGCCTTTCTGTTTTCCGCCCAGCTAGTGGCTATGTTCATGCTTTCCAGCTCTCTTGGTTGCTCCAGATTCACGCTTAAGTCCAGCCCAAGCCGACCATCCGGAAGCTTTAAACCTGGCGCCGCAATCATTATGTGCCTTGTAGTGCCACGCTTTATGAAAGTAAGCCTAATTTTTTTGCCTATGTACTGCACGCTACTATCTGCGCCGGAAGAGGCGGGAAGACCCAGCCTACCCAGCGTGAAAAATTTCATCTCATCTGCCTGCGCAAACTGACCGCGCTTGTAATCTATATAAGAGACCGATAATAGTGCGGCATAGCCTAAATCACTTATTGTGCCACATACTGTCCAGCCTTCTATTTGGTTAGTAATGGCATAGTAGTCCCATTCCTTCTTTTTGAAGGCGCAGGCTTTTATCTTTGACCTGTCATAATTCCAAACCGGGTGACGAGCCCAGCCTTCTTCAATTATTTGACCGTTTTTGTTAAGCAAACTTTGTTGCTTGGTGACTTCGTGATTTCTAGTTTCCATTCTTTAAGAATACAACAGTTTTGACAGTTGTGCAGTAAAAAATAAGGCCACTGCTTTGTGCAATGGCCTTTTGATTTGTGTTGTTATTATTTCTTAGTTGGTTGTTGTGCTTGAAGAGAAGAGCTGTGTCCAGAACTGGGTATAGAAGTTATCTTCAAACTTGTCACTAAGAAGGATTGCATACATCTTATCTGTCTGAACCTGATATGGTCCATAGTAGCTGTAATAGACATCAATAATTGAAGACATAGAAGTATCTTCATTATTAACGTCTGTAACCTTTGCAATTACATAAGTGTCACCACTGGTAAGAGCACCAGTTACATAGCCTGCTTCTGCTGTAAAGAGCTCTCTTGAAACCTTCTCATCTTCAACTGCAGTAGCAAGGTAGCCATTTGTATCATAGGACTCAAGACCTAAGATGTACTGGCTTTCACCAATGTTGTTAGAAACAGAAGAAACGGTATTGATGGTTGCATTGCAAGAATCTGCTGCAGCTTCAAAATCTGTCTGAGCAAGTTCAGCAATTGTTGAAACCTGAGATTCAACATAAGAAGTAATGGTTTCAGCTTCGTTGCTGTTGATGTAGGACTTAACATCAAGAAGGGTTTCTTCATTGGTGAAGTCTGCTGGAACAACCTTTGAATCAATCTTGTAAATTGCCCAACCAGAGGTTGTCTTAATTGGTTCTGTGTAGCTTCCCATTTCTGTTGCAACAATCTTATCAAGATCTGCAGAATCTGAAAGAGTAGCAGCAAGAGCATACATCTTGATTTCACCAGCTACGCCACCCTCAGAAGCATAAGAATCTGTAGAGTAGAGGGAAACTTCATCTGCCCAAGCAAGACCTGAATTGAGGTCTGTGTAAGCTTGGTTGATTTTCTCTTCATCAGAGTTAGAAAGAATTGAAAGGCTGACGCTCTTGAAGAGGTCTGCATTTGCATTGCCATATTCTGCAGCAAGCTCATTTGGATAAGCCTTGTAATCAACTACAAAGTAATCAAAAGATCTTGTCTTGCTTGCAAGCTCTTCAACAAAGTCTTTTTCTTCATCAGCTACAATTGCAGAAGCATAATCTGAAAGCACTACCTGATAAGGATAGAGGCTTGTGTAGTAGGAATTAACAAGAATCTTATTTGCATCAGCGGTGCCCTTGTAAACTTCTTCGCTGAAATTTCCATCTTCATCATTGTAAACGCCAGCATCAAGAATCATCTGGTCAACAAGCTTTTGTGGGGTTGCAATCTTTGCTGCTTTTGCATCTTTGGAGATTGCTGTGAAAATGACCTGCTGCTGATAAGCTGAGTAGTAGCTCTGCATTATTGTTGAATAATCTCCGCTAGCATAAGCTGTCTGGAAATTGCTGTCGCTCATAAGCGTGTTGTAGAACACGTTGTTGGTTTCAATCTTAATTGCCTCTCCATCATAGTAGCCCCAAGCGTTGGCGTTTTCGCTCTTGCTCTGAGATATCATAACAATGATGTAGTAAAGGCTTCCAATCATAAGGAGGGCGAGGATTGCAATGATAACTGTTGTAAGAATTTTCTTTACAGTCCAAGGTTCGCTGTCTTTCTTAGCCTTTTTTGGTTTTGTTTCCATTACCTTCAGTGTTGCTTTCTGTTCTTCGTTTTTTGTTTCCTCTGAAGGGACATTCTTATCTGCCATGGAAGACCTCTTTTAAATTAATTTTAGCACGGTCCAAAGTTGGACACTTCATACAAAATATCATTATATTGCGTATAGTGTCAATCAAAACAATTGTTGACAGTTCAATTCAAAAACCCTATATTGATGGCAGTTTTATCGGGTAGTAGCGCAGGGGCTAGCGCACTTGGTTCGGGACCAAGGGGTCGGTGGTTCAAATCCACTTTACCCGAGGGGCGAAGCTATGTTGGGTGCTAACTAGAATAGCACCAACATAGCTTCTTTTAGTTAAAAGGAGTGCTAACTAGAATAGCACCAACATGGCTTCTTTTAGTTAAAAATCAGAAATTTTTGTCTATGTATTCGTTGGCGTAGTGAGCAGCAATTGCACCGTCAGCAGCAGCTGTGACAATTTGTCTAAACGGCGTGTCTCTGACATCTCCCACAGCAAACAAACCCGCAACATTTGTCATCATTTCTCTGTTGGTTTTTACAAAGCCAGATTCGTCTTTAGCACAGAAGGGGACTAGCTGAGTTTGTGGATTATTTCCAACAAAAACAAAGACTCCATCAAAGTCTTCTGTGTATTGATTTCCAGTTTCTTTATTTAGGAAAGTTACAGACTTAACCTTGTTGTTTTCCCCGTTAATAGAGAGAACAATGGTGTTCATTTTGGTTTTAATTCCGTTGGTCTTTTTCATTGCCTCTACAATTGAAGCCTGAGCACGGAATTTATCTCTTCTGTGGCAGACCGTGATATTTGAAGTGAGTTTTGCAAGATACATTGCTTCTTGGCAGGCACTGTCTCCACCACCACAGACAAGGATCTTTTTGTTTCTGAAAAATGGGCCGTCACAGGTTGCACAGTAGCTAACTCCATGTCCTGTTAACTCAGTTTCTCCTGGAACTCCAAGAGCTTTGTGCTTAGCCCCGGTTGCAAGAACTACCGCCTTAGCTGTGAAATCTCCTTCATTGGTTTTGAGAAGGAAAGAACCATCTTCTTGAGGCTTAATTTCTGAAACTGAGGCATAGATGGTCTGACAGCCAAAAGCATTTGCCTGAGACTCAAACTTTTCTGCAAGCTCATAGCCTGTGATTTTTCCAAGCCCCGGATAGTTTTCAATCTCGTCAATAATCATGGTTTGTCCACCGGTAGAAAGCTCTTCCAACATTGCTGTCTTGCGGCCGGCTCTTGCGCTGTACTGTCCGCAGGCAAGACCTGCAGGACCTGCACCAACAATTATAACTTCATAGTCTTTATCCATTGTTAGCCTCTTTTGCAAGTTTTTCCTCTAACGCAAGCTCTGCATCACTTTTTCTAAGGTACACAGGTCCCTGCCCAATATCATCTGCACCTTTGGCTTCATATTGCTTAAGCCCAAGTTCCTTAATTGCAAAAGCAATGGCCTCATTGTGCTTTGTACCTGCAAAAATTTGCTTATAGCCAAGCTCAGAGGACATTGAATAGAGATTTTTGAGAACTTCTGTAAAGGCAGTAGCATCAGGGCCAACCACCAAAACCTTGTCATATTTTGCAAGGGCCGTTACTAGGTCTGCTTCAGTTCCATCTGTGTCAGCGGTAAGTCTTTCAAGCTGAGTTTTTCCGTCTTTATCAACGGAGCTTTCAAAGGCAGCTAAGTACCAGCGCTGTTTTTTTGCATCAATGACGGAAACAATTGCACCTTCATAGCCTTCAACACAACTGGCGTAGGCTTCAAGGGTTGAAACAGAAACAATTGGTTTGTTTAGGGCAAAAGCCATACCTTTAAAAGCTGCCATGCCAATTCTAAGACCGGTGAACGAACCTGGCCCTCTTGTGCACATAAGCAAATCAACGTCTTTTGTATCTAGGTTAGCAGCTTTGCAAAGTTCAACAACAGTGGGAATAAGTTTCTCAGAATGCTGAACACTTCTTCCTTGAGACTTTCTTACCTCCGTGAAGGAGTCTGTAAAAAGTGCAACGGTAAGTGCTTGTGATGAAGTATCGGTAACAAGAATGTTCATGGTCATTTATCCTCTTTACTATCAATTGTTACGGTTCTGCTCTGATCTGAATTTACAGCAATACTAATGAAAATGGTGTCCTGTGGAAGCATTTCATTGATAATTTCGCTCCATTCTATGAGACATACGCCATCAGAATAGAGCATGTCCTCTCCGCCAATCATCTCAAAATCTTCTTGAGAAGTGATTCTGTAAAGGTCCATGTGGTACATTGGAAGGCTGCCATCATACTCCTGAACTAGGGTGAAAGTAGGGCTGACAATTGCCTCTTCTATGCCTAGGCTTCTAGCAACGCCTCTTGCAAAAACGGTTTTACCGGCGCCAAGGCTTCCCCTAAGAGAAATTACCATACCAGGCTTTGCAAGTTTTCCAAACCTGTTGCCCAGTTTAACCATGTCCTCTTCAGTTTTGCAGATTATTTCTTCATGCATACTTAAGCTTCCTTGTTTAGATTTCTACGTGATTCTTTTTGAGCTCGTCAATTTGTTCGTCTGCAACAACTTGCTCGTTGATTACATCACCAATTTTATCTCCAGTCTTACTCTCATACTGCTCAATCAAATACTTAAGCTGAGGGTCGTCTGGGTCAATAGTTCTGGCCTTTTCCAAAAGCTCTCTACTTTCAGTGTACTCTTCATCTGCAAGGTGCAAGAAAGCAAGATTTACCACGTAAACAATGTCTTCATCATCCAAATCTAGGGCAATTTGCAGATAATTTTTGGCAAGCTCAACGTCGCCTCTTTCTCTGGCACAAATTGAAAGCTCGTTGTAAACCTCAGCGTTGTTTGACTCCAGCCTAAGGCTCTCTAGCAAATCCTTTTGAGCTTCATCAAAGTCCTCAAGAGTGCGTTTTGCCCAACCTCTGATGAAATAAGCTTCCCAAGACTTCTCTCCACTTGCAAGATATTTGTTAATAGCCGTGATAGCCTCATCTGCACAACCCATCATCATCTTGTCGTAGGCGTACATAATCTGGTCCTTTGAGTCCAGCATCTTGTTGAAGTTTGCCAGCGTCTTTTCAGCTGGTTTGCGCTTTTTCTCGTCCACCTCAAGCTTAACGTAACGGGCCAAATTATCTCTTGCGCTCTCTATATCCCCGTGCCTCATGTGGAAAGCCGATATTTCACTGTAGGCCGGTGCATAACCGGGATGCTTTTCAATACATTCGTTGAGAATTTCAATGATTTTATCGTCATACATATCGGCCTTGACGTGGTCGTTTTTGCTGTGAAGCTCTACGGTCATTTGGGCGTAGAGGACAGCAAGGTTGATATAGCTTTCTGGGGCGTCTGTGATGTTTTTGACGGCCAGCATGAGCTCTTGGGCAAAGTCAAAGTCCTTCTTCTTGCTTTTGGATATGGCTGCAAGATTTAACTCCTGTGCTACGTTTGGCTGTAGGTTGAGAAGTACGTCTTTGTAGTAGTTAAAATCTGGGTTTTCTGGATTCCAAGCCATGACTTTGATTAGACCAGCTACAATGCTGTTAAAGTCTATGTCTTCAGGTTTTTGGCCTGCTTGAATCTGTACGGGAAGGCTCTTATTGCCTTTGAGAACTGTATCACCTATTTTTCTGTCGCCAGGTAAGGTAATGAATTGAACGTCTTTAAGCTTTTCTGTCATACTGTGCAATATATAGTTTTTTTTGATGTGGGTAAAGTTGGAGGTTTTTATGCTGCCATATTTTGATGAAGAGGAAATGCTTAAACCGTCGTCACTTATTAAAGAACGCAACACTATGCCAGAAGTTGCAATTATTGTATGGTCTGCAAGCCTGTTTAATGCCCTAAAAGACCAGTTTAAGTGTAAAACTATTTCAACTTTCCGTTGTGGAGTACAGTGTCCAGTTTATGGCTTTAAGTACAAAGGAAAAGATTTGGCCTGCGTTTTGCTTCCAATTGGGGCTCCCGTTGCAGCCGGTTTTATTGAAGAATACATTGTTAGGGGAGTAAAGAGCTTTGTTTGTATTGGGACCTGTGGCTCCTTGGACAGTCAGACTCAGGGCAAAATTATTGTTCCAACTTATGCTTTTAGAGATGAGGGGACAAGTTGGCATTATGCACCACATGAGGAGAGCTGGATTAAGGTAAAGACCGCCTTGGAGACTTCTTCAATCTTAAAAGATATGGGTGTTCCTTTTATTTGCGGCAAGACTTGGACCAACGATGCTTTCTATAGAGAAACGCCTTCTGCCGTTAATATGATGAAGCAACAAGGTTGCCTTGCCGTAGAAATGGAATGTGCTGCAAACATGGCGGTTTGCCAATTCAGAGGGGTCAACTGCTATCAAATGCTCTTTTCTGCGGACAAACTTGAAGGAGACTACTGGCAGGCAGGGGCTCTAGGAAAACGGAGTAATTCTGTTAATACAAAACTTTCAAAGATTGCTCTTGAGGTTGCTATTTCCGTTTAGGAGGGGTTTTTCCATTTGTCGCAGAGCCCTTGGAAATCGGTCTTATAGAGGGCTAGGCGGGGTTTGACTTCCTCGTTTAGGACGCGGCCACTGGTTTTGTAGCCTTTTTTGATGTAGTTGCGGCCTTTGATCTGCTTCACGGTGAGGTTTTTGGTGTAGAAACGTTCTACGCCGTCTTGCTCCGTTCTGTCTTCAATGAGAAATTGCATTCCGTAGAAGAGTACAGACATGTAGGGCAAGGTGTAGACGGGATAGCCAAAGAGCCAGCAACGAACGCCAAAGTCTATGGTTTGCCAGTAGGCGCCGCTGAGTTTGGTGTCGTAGCCTCTTAGGCGCTGGAAGAGAGCACGGTCGTAGACTCCAATTCCAAGGAAGGGATAGAGTGTTGCGTCACATTCGGAGCTGGGCATGAAGCTCATTGGGTCTATCTCTTTGCCGTTGAGCTTTGGGGCTCTAATGGATGGGATTTTTTCGTTGCTCTTGTTGAACATCCACGGACAGATTACTGCGGGGTGGTGCTCATCTTTGAGTTTTGCCTCAATTGGCTTCCAGTCAAAGGACATGAAAGAGGTATCGCTACGAGTAACAATGAAATAGGTGGTCATGCAGACGTCTGCCAGTGCATTGATGCGTTCTGCCAAGGAGGGCGCCTTGGGGAAGACTATAAAGGTGACATCTGGAAATTGTGCCTGCATTAGGTCTTGGGTAATTCTATCTGCCTGCGTTATGACGTGAAGGCAGTAGTTGAAGTTTTGGTTGAACCAGTTAAGGGATTCAATCAAATCTTCTTTTGTTCCTGTGTCCATAATTCCAACTGCCAAAAACTCTTCTCTGTGTAGCTGGTTAATGAGGCGTCCTATATCTTGTTTTCTACTTACTATCTGATACTTTTGATCCACGCTTCAATTCTACTAATAAAAAGCTTATTTGGCAATGTAAAGTAGATGGATTACTTTTCCCTAAAAAGGTATTATTTGCTAGATAATGAAGATAAATATTGTTTTGTTTCAGCCCGAGATTCCTCAAAATACCGGCAACATAGCCCGTACCTGTAGTGCTACTGCAAGTGCACTTCATTTGATTCATCCATTAGGCTATTCCTTGGATGAAAAACATTTACGTAGAGCAGGTCTTGATTATTGGGAAGGTCTTGAGATTTATGAATATGAGAATGATGAGCAGTTTTTTGCTCAGCACGGGGCTAGCAAGTCTTCCATGTTCTTCCTGTCCCAAAAAGGTGGGCATTCGCTTTGGGAAACTAACTTTTCTAGTTCTTTGGAGGAAAAGGGTGAACTCTGGCTTTGCTTTGGTAGAGAAAGCTGTGGGCTGGATGAAGAAATTTTGAAAGCTAATTTAGACCGTTGTGTTAGAATTCCAATGCTTGCAGGAAAACGTTCTCTAAACTTGTCCAATGCTGTGGCTGTTACCGTTTATGAAGCTCTTAGACAACTTGGAGGGCTTGGCCTTAAAGAACATGGTAAGCTAAGTGGTGAGAACTGATGCGCAAGGCACTTGTTTTTATTCTTATTGCAGTTGCTCTTTTTTCTGTCTATGCAACGGAGGGCGTTGATAACTACTATTACAACCAACTTTCCAACTCTGAGCAGCTGGCCTATCAGGCAATGTTTGATTGTATAACCACTCTCGTGTCTAAATGGAACTGTGGCTCATTTTCGCAAGATACCCTAAAAAAAGCATATGATTGTCTTGTTTTAGACCATCCTGAGCTGTTTTGGTCCAACAGTTTTACCTATGTTACTAGCTATGTAAATAATGTTATCTCTGGTCACTATGTGGAGTTTGAATACACCATGAGTAGAGCTGAGATAGAAGCTGCAAACCAAGAGATAGAGGCCTCGCTTTTGGAGATTGTCAGAGAGCTTGGAACAATAGAACCAAGCTATGAAACGGTCAGAAAGCTTTATGTCTGGATGGTTGAAAATTGCCAGTATGACAAGATGAATATGGATCAGAGCCTTTATTCTGTAATGGTAAAAAGAAGTGGAGTGTGTGCTTCTTTTTCCAAGGCTTTTGAGTTCATTCTTCAGTGCTTGGGCCTTCCCTGTGTTGCAGTAAATGGAAGACTCAAACAGGGCTCTGGCCTTCTAAGCTCTTCCAATTTGGGACATGAATGGAACCTTGTTAAAATAGATGGTGTTTGGACTCACGTGGATATCACCAGTGCGGTGTCCCTTTATGCTTCAACTGGAAGCCTGAATTATGATTATTTCTGCTGCACTACGGATTTTATTCAAAACACTCACATAATTGACAATGTTGTGGACATCCCCCTCTGTGAAGACGAAAGCTTGAATGTCTTTAAGCATTACAACCTTGAACTTGAAGCTTACAGCGTAGAAGCTGTTAAACTTGCCTTTGTTCAAACGGCAGAACTTGGAATGGTTCCCACTGCACGTTTTTCCAATTACAGGGCTTTTTATGAGGCAAAAACAGACTTAATTACCAATGCTAGGCTGTTCGAGGTTGTGTTTTCCTTAACAGGAGAAGATGTGAAAACCTTGGAATATGTTCTAGATGAGAACTCATTATCCATTTCTGTAACATTATAACCGTTGAAAACAATGCCCATTGGGTTTATTATTGCGCACATAGATATACTAAGGAGATATCAATAGGATGATAGACTACAAAGAACTTAAGACAAGACGTGATGAAATCGCAGCTAACATCAAAAACCGCAACATGAAGGTTGATGTTGATGAAGTTATTGCTCTTCAGGATAAAAGAGCAACTCTTATGCACGATGCAGAAGTTCTTAGAGCTTCAAGAAACGAGAATGCTCTAAAGATGAAGGGCAAACTTGAACCAGAAGTTCGTCAGGCCTTGATTGCTGAAGGTCGTACAATCAAGGATAAGATTGCTGAAGTTGAAGCAGAGCTTGGTGAAGTTGAAAAGAATTACAATGCTCTTCTCAGACAGATTCCAAACTATGCACATCCAAAGGCTCCTGTTGGAAAAGAAGACAAGGATAACACAGCTATAAAGTACGTTGGAAAGCCACCAGTATTCAATTTTAAGCCACTAGATCATGTTCAGATTGGTGAAAAAATGGATTTGATTGACTTTGACACCGCAACTCGTGTCAGTGGCCCTAAGTTCTACTATCTTAAAAATGAGGCGGTTTTGCTTCAGATGGCACTTGAAAACTACGCAATGAACATTGTTCTCAAGCATGGTTTTACTCCAATGATTACACCAGATGTAGCTAAAGAAGAGATTTTGGAAGGTATCGGGTTTAATCCACGCGGTGCAGAAAGCAATATCTATACAGTTGAAGGCACAGGTACCGCTTTGGTTGGTACTGCTGAGATTACCCTTGGCGGCTACTATTCCGGCATGACGCTTGCAAAGGAAGCTTTGCCAATCAAGATGACAGGTCTTTCTCACTGCTTTAGACGTGAAGCGGGGGCAGCTGGCCAGTACTCAAAGGGCCTTTACCGTGTTCACCAGTTCTCAAAGCTTGAGATGTTCATTGTCTGCTTGCCTGAAGAGTCAGATGCAATGCATGATGAGCTCTTGGCAATTGAAGAGGAAATCTTTAGTGGGCTTGGACTTGCTTACCGTGTAGTCGATACTTGCACCGGCGACCTTGGCGCTCCTGCTTACAGAAAGTTTGACATTGAAGCTTGGATGCCTGGTCGTGGCGAAAACGGCGAGTACGGAGAGGTAACTTCAACCTCCAACTGCACTGATTACCAGTCCAGAAATCTCAACGTCCGCTTCAAGGATACCGATGGTAAAACCAAGTTTGTCCACATGCTCAACGGAACTGCTGTTGCTCTTTCTAGAGCTATGGTTGCTGTTCTTGAGAACTATCAGCAGGAAGATGGAAGCATTAAGATTCCTGAAGTGCTTGTTCCACTTATGGGCGGAAGAACTGAAATTAGAAGATAATAGATTTAAGCTAGGGGGCTTGTTGTGGACATATCTGCTCTTACAACCGATTTTTACGAACTAACTATGATGCAAGGCTACTACCTAAGCGGAGAGAATCCTCAGGTAGTTTTTGATATGTTCTACAGAACTAATCCCTTTGGGGGTGGCTATGCTGTATTTGCAGGGCTGGGAGAGCTGCTTCCTCAACTTGAGAGTCTAAATTTTAGCAAGAACGATATTGCTTATCTTAGATCTCTCAACATGTTTGATGAAGGCTTTTTAAATTACCTGTCCACCTACAAGTTCCATGGGGATATCTATGCAATGAGAGAAGGTACCACAGTATTCCCTGGAGAGCCTTTGGTAAGAATTCATACCTCTTTGATGGATGCACAGCTAATTGAAGGACTTTTGCTTAATACCATTAACTTTCAAACACTTATTGCAACAAAATCCATGAGAGTTTGTTCTGCTGCAAGGCAAACAGCTGTTATGGAGTTTGGTCTTAGAAGAGCCCAAGGTTTAGATGGTGCCTTAAGTGCAAGTAGAGCAGCCTACATTGGTGGTGCAAAGCTTACAAGTAATACAATTGCCGGTAAAGTTTTTGGAATTCCTGTTGGCGGAACTATGGCTCATAGCTGGGTTATGGCCTATGATAACGAGCTGGAAGCTTTTAGAGAATTTGCAAAGATTTATCCTACCAATTGTGTTTTGTTGATTGATACGTACGATACTTTGGGTAGCGGTATTGAGAATGCAATTATCGTTGGTCTTGAACAGAAAGCTAAAGGCTTAAAGATTGGTGTTAGAATTGACTCTGGAGACCTTGCTTACCTTGCCAGAGAGGTTCGTCAGCGTCTGGATGCTGCAGGCCTTGAGGATGCAACAATTTGTGTTTCCAACGATTTGACAGAAGAAATCATCAACAACCTTGTTACCGATGGGGTTCCAATTAATTCTTGGGGCGTAGGAACTTACCTTGTCACCGGCGGAACTCAAAGTGCCCTTGGAGGCGTTTACAAGCTTTGTGCAAAACAGCGTTCTGATGGCACCTTTATGCCAACCATGAAAATTAGTAATTCCTATGCAAAGACTACCAACCCAGGCATTAAGCAGGTCTATAGATTCTATGATTCAGAAGGCCTTGCAATTGCAGACTTGATTACTCTTGATGAAGAAGAATACACCACCGGAGAAGACTTGGTATTCTACCATCCTTTCAGCGATTCTGATTTCTTCCTGCTTAAGGCAGACAAATATGCCTCCTGTGAAAAGCTACTGGTTAAAGTAATGGAAAATGGTACCTACCTTAAGGAAAAACGTCCGCTTAAGGAAGTCCAGGATTTTGCCAAGGAAAGTTTCTCTCATTTCCACAAAAGCTATAAGAGATTCATGAATCCTCATATCTATAAGGTTTCACTTTCAAATAAATTAAAAACTTTGAAGCATGATTTGATTGTAAAATCCAAGCTGGATAAGAATTAGTTTTGCGGTTCTTTTAGTTCTTTTAGTTCGGAAGCTCGCTTTAGGTTATAGCCCTTGGCACCAAGTTCATGAATGGTTTTGTCAAGGGCTCTTTTTTTATGCTCCTCCTGGGAAAATAGGCCATCTTGAATAGGTTTGTCTCCCTTGTAGGTGTTGTACAAACCAAGGCCAATTAGTCTGATGCCTTGACCGGGTTTCCACTTTGAGGCCAAAAGTTTTTTTGCAATTGTGTAGACTTGATCAGCATTGAGAATGGGTTCTTCTGGGGAGTCTTGAATTGTGATGGTTCTAAAATCTCCCCACCTTAATTTAAGTCCAATGGTTCTTGCAATGATACCTTCATCAAGGGATCTTCCAATTAATTCATGACTCATTGCAGCTAAGGTTTGATGAAGAGCTGCTTCATCAACAATGTCCTGTAAGAAGGTTGTCTCTGAAGAAATTGAATGACTTATTGCTTTTTTGGACATTGTTCCGGGATCTATGCCCCTGCAGGCTTTGTAAAGATACTCTCCAAAAGAATTGCCTAACATTTTCTGAAGGGCCTCAAGAGAGTAGCTTCTGGCTTGCTGGGTTGTAGTAATTCCTTTGGCTTTTAGGGTAGCTTGTCCGCTTTTTCCAATGCCCCAGATTTTACCTAGTCCTATGGTATCTATGAAGACTTGCTCTTTTCCTGGAGATACTGCACACAACCCGTCAGGCTTGTTGTAGTCACTAGCCATTTTTGCAATAAACGGGGTGGTTGCAATGCCAATGCTCATGGTGATTTTAAGTTCATCCTTGACTCTTTGTTTTATGGTTTTTGCTAACTCTCTAGGAGGCCCAAAAAGCCGTTGAGTTCCTGTCATGTCAAGGCTTGCTTCGTCAATTGAACACTGTTTCATGTCTGGGGAGTATTCTCTTAGTATTGCCATTACTTGCCGGCTGACTTTAGAGTACAATTCCATGTTGCCTGGAACAAAGATTCCGTCAGGACAAAGCTTTTTGGCTTGAACGCTTGGCATGGCGGAGTGTACTCCATATTTTCTAGCTTCATAAGAGCAGGTTGAGACAACAGATCTTAGACCGGTTCCGCCAATAATAAGAGGTTTGCCCCGGTATTGGGGATGTTCTCTCTGTTCTACAGAGGCAAAGAAGGCATCAAGATCTACATGGAAGAAAACATTGTGTTCAGCCATGGTTTTATTATAGCACATTCAGTGGATATCTAAGCGGTTTTCTGTTATATTTCAGGCATGAAGAAAATTGAATATACACCAAGTGGCATTTGTGCCAGAAAAATTTTTGTTGAACTTGATGACAATGATATTGTTCAGAGTGTTGAGTTTGTTGGCGGTTGTGATGGAAATCACAAGGGTATTATTTCTCTTTGCAAAGGAATGAAGGCTGAGGAGGTAGTTGAGCGCCTAAAGGGTATTCATTGCGGTCCTCGGGATACTTCCTGTCCAGATCAGTTGGCACGTGCCTTGGAGACTAGATAAAGGGTGAAAAGCTTAAGGACAACGGTTCTTATTGTTCTCTTTTTAGCAGTAATTGTTCCTGTGTTTGCCAGTCTTGACGATGCTCGTCTTGAGGCTATGGGTTCAATAGGTATAGCTGTAAGTGACGACCGTCATCCAAATGTAACCAATCCTGCAAGCCTTTACTTCTATGAAGATGATCAAATCTTCATTCTAAACGGACAATATCTAGATTCCTTTTTGCTTAACAGTAAGGAAACCTTTCCAACTTATCCAGGTGCAGGCTTTACTGGAAGTTTCATTGGAAAGATGATTTCCTTTAGTATTGGCTTTGATCATAACGTTGAGCTAAGTGGAGCAGGTGAAAGCGTCAAATATTACAATATCTTCCAAGAGTCTGAAATTAGGTTAAACCTTTCTGCTGGTTTGGGAGGCTTTAGTGCTGGAATTGGAATTTATGGTGGTTCTAGCAAACTAAGAAGCAATGTTCCAATTCATAAGAATTCGGCCGCTTTTGATTTCTTCTCTCAAACCTTTTTCACTACCTATGACAGAATGTTAGACAGTGAATTCCTGCAAATGAACGTTGGTTTTATGTTTAAAACTGGCGGGTTGTCAGTTGGTATTCTATGTGACGATATTCTTGAAATTGATGGCTCAAAAACCTCTCTTAGCTTTGATTCTTTCGTCTCTCAGGCCGGAATAGGCCTTTATTATGCTTCTAGCGAGTATGGTAGAAGAGGCCGTTTGAATACCTTTGGTTACAGCGGTGGTCTTGAAATTACAAACCTCTTTACCGGCAAAAATAGAAGCTTAAGTGCAGGCCTTGAATTGTATCTCTTACTTGCAAAAGATTACAGCCTTTATTTTAGAATGGGCTATAAAGCTCTCTTTAGAGACTTTAGTTTTGGAACGCATTCAATTGGGCTTGGAGTTCAGCTAAACACAGTAGAACTCAATGCTAATGCGTTTTTCCCTTTATCGGTTTACAGGGGAATAGACAGAGGCGAGCGTTTTAGTATAGCTCTTTCCTTTACTATTACTATTTAGCCCTATTTACTTTATTGACATAGAGCGCCATGCCGGCTAAAATCCACAAGAGTGGCATGCCACAAAATGAAAACTTAGGAGAGTCAATATGTCAAAGGCACATAGAGGTACAGGAATTAGAGAACAGGTCAATAATGGACGTGGCGAATGCCCAGTTTGCAAGAGAGATGGAATCAAGGTTCTCTATGAAGTTTCTGTTGACGGCGAGACAAAGAAAGTCTGCAAACAGTGCAAAGCAAAGCTTGCAAAGTAAGTTTAACTTTTAATTGTTTGTGAAAAGAGGGCTGCCTTTTACGGCAGCTCTTTTGTTCTTGAGGTGCTAATATGAAAAGTATGACAGCCTATGGCTATGCAGAGTATCAGTCAGACTCTTATCTTCTTACAATGGAGCTTAAGAGCTACAATAACAGGTATCTTGATATTGGTTATTATGCTCCTCCTGTTCTTGGTGCCTATGAGGCAGAAATCACTGAGCTGATTAAAAAATATGCCCAAAGAGGTCACATTGATTTATCAATAAAAATTAAGAACCTAAAAAGCAATGCTGGCCTTCAACTGGATGAGAATTTGGCTTCTTCTTACTTAGAGGCTATAAAAACAGTTCAAAGACTTGCCACGGAAAAGGGCGTTGAACTTAGCATTAGAATGTCAGATGTCATTTCCCAAGACGGGGTTCTAAATAGTATCAAAACTGATGGAATTGAGGCTTATAGAGAAGGTTTAGACTATTGTTCTTCTCAAGTTATGAAGCAGTTTGAGCAGGCAAAAGAAAGAGAAGGTCTTGCTACCTGCAAGGATTTGACTGCAATGATTGATAGTTTAGACAAGTCTCTTGAAGTGGTTAAAGCTAATGTTTCTAAACTTGATGAGATGATTAAGACAAATCTTACAAATAGAATTCATGAAATGCTTGGTGAGCAAAACTATGATGAAAATAGAATTCTCACTGAGGTTGCTGTTATGTTAAACAGATTTACCATCAACGAAGAGACGGTAAGACTTACTACCCACATTGCTGAGTTCAGAAAGCTTTTGGCTTCCAATGAGCCAGTTGGCAAGAAGCTGGACTTCTTAAGCCAGGAGATGAATAGGGAAATTAATACCATTGGCTCCAAGAGCCAGATGGTAGAGGTCAACCTCCAAGTGGTAAACATGAAAGATTGTCTTGAGAATATAAGGGAACAGGTGAGGAACATAGAATGAGGATTGCAATTTCAGGAAAGAGTGGCTGTGGAAACACCACCGTGTCCACAATGCTTGCTAAGCGTTTGGGCTATGATTTGGTTAACTTTACTTTTAGACAGATGGCTCAGGAACGCAACATGGAATTCTGGGAATTCTGTGCTTTAGCTGAGAAGGATGATAACATTGATAAAGAGCTTGATAAGCGCCAAGTTCAGATGGCAATGGAAAAGGATAATTGCATTTTAGGTTCTAGACTTGCCATTTGGATGTTAAAGGATGCTGATTTTAAGGTTTATTTGAAGGCATCGGACCAGGAGAGGGCTAGAAGAATTACCAAGCGTGAGGGCGGCTCTTTTGAGGAGCGCCTTAAGCAGACCCAGGGCCGGGATGGGCATGATAGTGCCAGATATAAGAGAATTTACGGCATTGATAATGACGATACTTCAATGGCAAATCTTGTAATTGATACTGAAGGAAGAACTCCAGAAAGTATTGTTGATGAAATTGTTGCAGCTCTTGAGGCTAGATAAGGGCTACTGTACAAAAAATTTAAAAAAAACTATAATCGCACTACTGTGCTGATTCTAGTCAGACAAGGAGAAACATCTTGAGCATTCCACTTGATACACTTATTGACAAAGACGCTAACGTTTATGAATTAACATGTGTGGCCATCAAGGAGGCTGCAATCATGGCCGCAAAGAAAGAAACTGAAGAAGAACTTGAAAAGAACCATGAGAAGATTGTTTCTGTGGTACTAGAAAAGGTTCTCAACGACGAAGTTGAATATTCAAAGCCAGAGTAATAACAGCAAAAAAGTAGTTTTTCTCTTTGGTCCTACTGCGGTAGGAAAAACGCAGTTGCTTTGCGACTGCTTTTCTAATTTTGGAGAGGTGGTTAACGCAGATAGCGTTCAGGTTTATAAGCACTTGGACATTGGTTCTGCTAAGGCGGATGCTGCTACCATAGCCAAAATTCCTCACCATCTTATTGATATTCTTGAGCCTTGGGAAAACTACAACGTAGCTGATTTTATTAGGCTTGCAGACCAAGCTTGCCAGGATATTTGGGCTAAGGGAAAACTCCCAATTGTCTGCGGGGGTACCGCTTTTTATTTTAAACACTTCTTATATGGGCTTTCAGAGGCGCCAAAGAGCGACAGCGTAACTAGGGAAGCGGTTGCTGCTTATCTTAAAGAGGTGGGCCTCTCTGAAGCTCATAAGTATTTGTGCTCCGTAGATCCTGTCTCTGGGGCCCGTATTAATCCAAACGATGGTTATAGAATTTCTAGAGCTCTTGAGGTCTACAAGGCCAGCGGAAAGCCGCTTTCCAGCTTTGCCCTTCCTACTACGCCCAGAAACCAGATGCGAGTTTTAAGCATCGGGTTATGCAGGGATAAGGAGGAGCTTAGGGAGCGCATTGGGCTTAGGGTTAAGCTTATGTTTGAGCAGGGGATGCTCTCTGAGATGAGGCGACTTTTGGAGCTGGGGGCTAGCCCGGCTTGGCAGAGTATGCAGGGTATTGGCTACAAGGAGTTTTTGAATCACGTTTGGAAAGGGGACACGGAGGCTTCACTTGTGGCGTTTGATGCCCTTTCTGCGGAGGAAATTCAGGCTATAGGTAGCGAAATTGTGATGAATTCAATTCACTATGCAAAGCGCCAGATGACTTTCTTTAAGAGTTTTGCTCACGTGCAGTGGGTGGAGCCTCAGAACGAGGAATCTGTTACAAGCATGGTGGAAAGGGACGATTTGTTCTCCGTGTAGGCCACTTCAAAAACTTCCTGGAGCGTGTTTTCCAGCTCTTCTATATCCGATATCTCAAGCCAATCCTTCTTTTGGACAAAGCTGAATTTTACCACTTTCTTGTACTTTCCAATTTTGGTTGAAGTTTGCTCTGTGCTGGAAGAGGCGGAGCTTTCAGTGTCAGCCTCGTCCTCGTACGGCCTGTAGAAGTCCATAGTTGCAAGGGCTTCATACTCACCCGTCTCTTCAATTGTCACGTTGGTAGCGCCGTAAATCATGCCCCCCTGGGTGATAGCCGGCTTGCCCTCTTCAAGCCACTGCTCTGGAGTCAAAATTGAGTCTACGTTTTCATAGGCTTGCCGAGTTTTGAAGGTAACATTAAGGCTAATTACTTCCATGCTGTCAGGGCTGTCACAACCGCGGGCTAGGGCGTCTTCCAGAGCGGTTATATCTAGGTCGTTTAGGGCTTGGTAATAAGCGCTAACAATCTCTGTCTTTGTGCAGCCTGCAGTCTCAGGCGGGGTGAGTGCAAGGGAAATGTAGTACCAAGCAATGCCAATTACTAGGAGGCAGATTACGGCTATTACTGTAAGTAAGGTACCTCTTTTTCTTAAGAATAGGTTGCACTTTGCTTTCTGGTTTAGCTTTTGTAGGTAGTCCTTACAAACTGAAGAATTTGTTATGACATAATCATTTGGGTTAGAATTGGCAATTGCCGCCTGAAGTATCTGAAGCACATATTCGTAAGGATTACTTACTTCATACATCTTCTTTCTTTTCATTGTTAAAGTGTTGTCAATTGCCTTAAGAAGTTTTTCGCACTGGGGTTTTATTTTGCCGTCATTATCCGTAAAGTAAAGGGAAACTGGCACTGGCTTGTAGCCGGTGTTGCGCACATCTTCAGGGCCATAAGGCTTTATCCCTGTGAGGGCGTAATAGACTAACTGCAAAAGGAAGTTTGCCTTACCAAAGTTGTTGGCCTCTTCATGCACGTACCAAGCTTCTCGGTCTTGGAAACGGTCTTCATCGTGGGTTAGGGCGTCAATAATGCTACAGGCTTTTTCAGGCAGAATCAGGACGCTTTTGTCTTGAAAAAAGTAAAAGCTGGAAAGGGGAAGACTTGAAAAAGACCAGTCTAAATTTCCCTTGTAGCTACTAGTTTTTTCTATTAGCTCAAGGGCTGAAGTAAGGTCTTTGATAAGTTCAAAACTGTTGGCTCTGAGGCTGTAGGCTAGTTCTGTGGCAGGAGCTGGATTTTGATTGTCTGTAAGATCTTTTTCATCAAAGCAGAGACATCTTTTGCCGTCAAAAATTCTCATGCCCATCCAACGAACTTCTGTCAATTTACCTGCTTGATAAAGAAGGGCTGGTGGTCTTTCATTGGAGGTCTCATAGCCTTTAACATTTAAGGAAGCATCAGCAAAAGCAATGCAAAGCATATTCTCCTGTCTAAAGATGTCATTTACGGTAATCATCAGTCTCTCCTTATCCACATTGCGCCACAGTTAGTCTTACTGTTGTTACTGATGAATATAAGTGAATCTGGGTACGAACGTCCAATAATTGAAGTGATTTCACATATTTCTTCAATTTTGTTTTCCTGCTTTGGAGCAAGTAGGTAGCAGACTTTAGCTTCACAGTGGTTTGCGTGGCAGGTTGCATAAATAAAAGGGGCTAGAACTTCTAGGCTATGTTCTTCTGTGCAGACATCGTCATTTTGTTCTAGGAAGGGAAGGGCTTTGATTTCTTGAGGGGTTTCTAGCTTTAGCTCCCAATCAGAGCCTTTGAGAGCACCGTCTTCTGGACAATAGATTTTAAGCTTGCCATCAAAGTCTAGGGACCCTTTGTGAAGCGGAGCCAAAACAAAGATGTTTGATACGGCTTTGTTTTGCTGTCTTAGATAGGAGAAGGTGTTTTCCAGTTCTTCTTTGCAGTAAATCCAAGCCTTGTGTGGAACTTCAATAGCACTTAGATTTGTATTTGCTAGCGTGCAAAATTTTGGAGCCTTATCTTGTGTAGTCAGTTGTATTTTACTGGCAGCAGCTTGAGGGTAAAGAACCCCTTCACAGGCATTTTTCATATACTTTCCTTTGGCAAAAGCCTTGCAATTCGCTTTGGATCTGGATTAATTGTCAGATTCTTTTCCTGAGTCGGAAGGATAAGTCCGGTTTTTCCTTCTCTTGGACGTCTAAGATATTTTACCTGAGTGTAGTACAAATCAACTGACTTTGAGTTCTTGCCCTTGGAGTAAAGTACTGCAATATTAGCAGCATCTAGCAACACTTCAAGAGGAATTGTTTTATCTCTACGGAATTTGATAAAGACATAGCCGCCTGGGAAGTCTCTTGTGTGAAGCCACATGTCGTTTCCCTTGGCATAGTGACGTAAAAGTTCATCGTTTTCTTTGGCGTTTCTGCCTGCAAGAATTAAAAAGCCACCACTTGTGCATCTTATGCCGGGACCTTGTTGTATTTGCTGTTGTGGCAGAGATTTTTCCAAAATGGCCTTGAGTCTTCTGATATCCGCCTGCTCATCCTCCGTGTCCATAAGGGCTTTTTCAAATTTTGCCTTGGTTTGCTCGTATTCTGTTTTAAGTCTTTCAAGCTCAGAGCAGGCGTTTTCATACGTACCTTTAGCCTTTTGATATTTATCGTAATAGGCCTGAACGTTAGCTCCTGGGGTAAGACCTTTATCAAGTTGCAAGGTGACGGACGTGTTACCAGTTGGATCTGAAACCCAGTCTACGAGAGTAATCTTTTCCATCCCTTTTTTGATTTGGTAGGAATTTGCAGAAAGAAAATCTCCGTCCTTTTTAAGCTCAAGATAGTTTTTGTTGGCTTCAATACTTTTTTCAGTGCTTTTTATTGAAGTCTCAAGTCTTGATAGCTCATGGTCCCGTCTTGTTTCAACTTGTTTTTTTAGCTGCTGTTTTAAATCTTCATTTTGCTGCTGAGAGAAGGTCTTCTCTACAAATTCATTAAAGGAAGAGTAGGTTTGAGAATCATACTCTCTGACGGTGAATTCTTTAGTCTCTTCTGTCTTTTCTTCAAGCAAAAGTAGCTTACTACTTGTCTCATCTCTGCCAGGGCGTCGTAACAGCAGGTCCTGAATTATCAGGTTTTCATCTGTGACAATTATGTTGGCTCCAGGTCCACTGTATAGACGAATCACTATTTTCAGTTTTCTTCCATGATTGTCCAAATCCCATATTAGAACACGGTCATAGGGTAGCTGATAGCATTTTATAATGGTTGCACCTTCAAGATTTTTTCTGGCATATTGTTCAAATCTTTGGAGCTTTTTGGTCTTTTGAGGCTTAGAATTGGTGGAGACTAGGTTTATTCTACTGGATTGTGTGCCAATCTCGGAATAAAAGCTAAACCTTCCACGTTCTCTGTTATAAAGTTCCCAGGTCACAGCATGAAAGGAGTTTTGAACTACTGCTTGAATTTTACTTCCTTCAAGTGGAGCTTCCTTAATAATCAATTCCATTTCTTTCCAGTTAAGGGACATTTTAAAACCTCTATTTAAAGTCCTAAGGCTTCTTTTATCACGCCAGCCAAATAGAAGGAGCCACAGGCAAGTATTGGTTCATTCTTTTCTGTAAGGGACTGCGCCAGAGTCAAAGCCTCTTTGGCATCAATTCTAATATATACTTCTTTATTTTTATATTCCGGTTTTTCAGAAATCTTAGCCAAAAGAAGGTTATACAAGGCTTCAGGGTCGCTTTTCTTAAAAGTTCCTGGCTTGCAGACTATTATTTTATTAAAGGTGCTTAGTATTTCATTACACATGGCTTCATGGTTTTTGCCACTTACGGAGCCAAAAATACAAAGGCCGGTACTACTTGGATACATTTCCCTGAAGGTTTCAAGTAAATGTCCCATGCTGTTTTGAGTATGAGCTCCATCAAGATAAAGTGGTCTTTGCCAGTTGATTCTTTCCATTCTCCCAGCAAGGGTGTTGTTATTGAAAGCTTCTTCTGTTAAGCCTTTTCTATAAAGTCCAAGCGTCTTTAAAACCATCAGGGCAAGGGCGCTGTTTTGCGCCTGAACCAAGCCCCACATGGATAGCTCAAATTCTGTTTCAAAACCATCTTTAAATACAACATGGGAATATTGTTTTCCGGATTTGTAATAGGTCTCAAGTTCTGTTATCTCTTCACTAAGTTCATACAGCGTAGAATGTTGTGCTTGAGCCTCTGCTCTGAAAACCTCAAGAGCATCGGGCTGTTGGAAGGAGGTAAAGGCCTTCACGCCGGGTTTGATTATCTTGGATTTTTCGGTGGCTATTTTGGCTATGGTGTCGCCAAGGATTTCTGTGTGCTCCAGCTCTATGGGGGTGAGGACGCTGGCCTGTGGGCTTAGGATGTTGGTGGCATCTAGGCGGCCACCAAGTCCGGTTTCTATTACTGCCCAGGTGCAGCCTAGCTCCTTGAAAAGTAGGAAGGCAAAGGCGGTGTAGAGCTCAAATGTGGTGGGCTCGTTTTCGCCAAGTTGGTCGCAGAATTTGAAGCCTTCAAGTAGGTGTTGTAGCCGGTTTCCCGTTTGGATTAGGAGGCTATCGTCAACGAATTGACCGCAAAGGGTGAAGCGCTCTCGGTAATCCGTTACATGGGGGGACATGTAGAGGCCTACTTTGAAGCCGGCTGCTTTAAGTCCGCTGGCAAGGTAGCTGGCCGTGGAGCCTTTGCCTTTGCTGCCGGCTACGTGGATGGTTTTGTAGCTGTTTTGTGGGTTGCCAAGTTCTTGCAGGAGAGCTTGCATGCGGTCAAGTCTGTAGGTGCGCACGCTGTACAGGTTTGTTTTCTTTTCCAGGTTTGTAAAATGTTCCATGTAGCTTACAACCTGCTCAAATGAAGTGAACTCCATAACGCCCCCTTTTGAGGTTTTCAAAACCTTTGGTATTCTATTTATTTAAAGATAAAGTGTCCATTCTGTTGGGATTTATACGTTTTGAGAGTTGTTGTTGACATGGAGGTTGTTGACATAGACAATAATTTTGTCAGAAAAAGTATTGCCACGGCATATCTCTTCTGATATATTCATAATGTTGTACTAAATTTAGTAAAAATCTTATTTAGCAACAAATTGAGGAGAATATAAATATGGCAAAAAAACATAATCCAACTCCATGGGATTTTCTTGACAACTACAGAGGAAAGTATTTTCAGGGCGAGTGGCCAACTCTTGGTGAAATGTTTGACATCACAGAGGCAAGATGGGGCTCAAGAAACTGTTTTGAAGCTTTTTCCCCAAAGCACCTTGTTTTCACCTATACAGAAGCAAAAGCTCAAATTATCAAGACCGCTTGCTGGCTTTACTCAAAAGGCATTCGCAAGGGCGACCGCGTTGCAGTAACTGGCAAAAACAGTCCAGAGTGGGCAATTGCTTATATGTCAATAGTTTACATGGGCGCAATTGTCGTTCCTGTTGACTATTCCCTCACCGACGCTGAAATCCAGCACCTCATTGACTTCGTAGACGTCAAAGCAATCTTTGTCGATGGCGAGCGCATTGACAGAATTGGCAAAGACAAAAACTACCTCTTCAAAGTCAGCTTGGAAGAGAAGGGTTTTGAGGACAACTACATCCTCAACATCCCAGACGTAGGCCCCCAGCCGTTCGAAAAGCCCGCAGCAACTGACCTAGCTGCCTTCCTCTTCACCAGCGGCACCACCGGCACCCCAAAAGCCGTCATGCTCACCCATCAGAACCTCACCGGCGACTGCTACAGCGCCCAGAGCCAGATGAACATCTACGAAACCGATGTCTTCTACGCTATTCTTCCTATCCATCACGCTTACACAATGTTGGCAGTATTCATTGAGTCCATGTCCGTTGGCGCAAACGTTGTATTTGGAAAGCGCCTTATCATCAAGCAAATTTTCAAGGAAATGAAAGAGGGCGGAGTCACCATGTTCCTTGCAGTTCCAATGCTCTACAACAAGCTCATTGCAGCAATGATGAAGGGCGTTGAAGAGAAGGGCAAGTTCGTAAGTGGCCTCATCCATGCAATGATGGGCTTCTCTGGCTTTGTAAAGAAAGTCTTCAAGGTAAACATTGGAAAGAAGATGTTTGGCTTCCTTCTTAAGAAGGTATCTCTTGATAAGAACAGAATTTGTATCTCTGGTGGTGGACCACTTCCAGCCTCTACCTTCAAGCAGTTCAACCAGCTTGGTATTGACTTTGTCCAGGGCTACGGCTTAACAGAAACCAGCCCAATTATCACCCTCAACCCAACCTTCGACTATGAAGAAACCAGTATTGGTAAAGTTTGTGCCAACATGGAAGTTTGCTTCAGAGACAAGGATGAGCAGGGCAACGGAGAAATCTGCGTCCGCGGTATCAACATCATGCAGGGCTACTACAACAACCCAGAAGCAACTGCCGAGATCATGACAGAAGATGGCTGGCTCAAAACTGGCGACATTGGTTACATGGACGACCGTGGCTTTGTCTATCTCACAGGCCGTGCAAAGAACATCATTGTTACAGACGGCGGTAAGAACGTCTTCCCAGAAGAGATTGAAGACCACTTCCAGCTCTACTACGATATTGACCAGATTTGCATCATGGGTTATGTTCTTGATGCTGCTATGAAAGTTGAAGGTGTATGTGCTCTCATTTATCCGTCAGCGGATTGCCTGAAGACCATCACAGACAAGGCTCAGATGCAGAAACATATGGAAGAAATTGTTGAAGAAGTCAACAAAGAACTTCTCCCATACAAGAGAATTAGAAAGGTATTTGTTGTCGACGAACCTATGGAGATGACTTCTACAAAGAAGATTAAGAGATTCGTTGTTGCTAACAAGTACAAGGAGATGGTTAATGCAAAGTAGCTTCAGGGCAAATCTTAGAAGCAAAGCACAGACGTTGGATCCTGTCGTCATGGTTGGCCATGGCGGCATTTCCACCGGAGTTATAGACGCCTTAGACCAGGCCCTTACCGCCCATGAACTCGTGAAAGTTCGCTTTCAGGATTTCAAGGATCAGGTAAAGGTCCTGGCCAATCAGCTGGCCCAAGAAACTGGCTCTGAGCTAGTGGCAACCACGGGTTTTACTGCTGTTTACTACCGCAAAAATGAGGAATTGAAAAACCTCAACAAAAAAAGTTTGCGCTAGTTGACAAATAAAGGCGTTTATTGTAACTTTCAGTAGTCAATTGGGATCTTGGTGAAGCTGGTTATCACGCCACCCTGTCACGGTGGAGGCCACGGGTTCGAGCCCCGTAGATCTCGTAAAAAAACAGGCAACCTTTCAAAAGGTTGCCTATTTTTTTACTCGACTACATGGTGGGCTCGAAGCTTTGCGGTAGGAAGACGCGAATACGTGGAGCGTCTGAAGCAAAGCCGGCCTGAAGTGCGGACAACCAGGAGCACGTAAGGCGAGCCCCGCAAGCAACTTTGCAGCGAGGCGGCCCGCAGGTGGCCTACCCGGCCACCGCAAGGGCGAGCCCCGCAAGCCTTGAAAAGGGTGGGCTCGAAGCTCCCTCTAACTTATGACTTAGCGAATCT
>CAVCYP010000010.1:0-44971 GCA_963606545.1 Sphaerochaetaceae bacterium | reverse complement strand
CGGCTGTTGCAGATAAACTTCTGTGTAGTACACAGTACTTTGTTTGTGTAACTAATAAGGCCAGATTTATCTACATAAATTTCCGAGTTCACAGCTTCTTGGAATAATGAATTATCAGGATTAACAAATCTTCCCATGCCAGCCACGCTCCTTTTAAATTATTCTACAACATGTTAAGGATTTTTGCAAAATGAGCTTTCCTAGGACGTCTTGTAATTATAACGTATGCTTTGTAGGCTTGTCTCAAACGGTTTAGAAGAAGGTGCACCCTCCGTAAAACACGAAGGGTGCAGTAGAACCCTCTGAATTAAGCCACCAATCAGATGCAGTACCGTCAAGGGCATAAGCAATTTTGGAAATTTTTTCTGACATGGAAAGCAATAGATGGTTTGGTGTCAATAAGAAGATGTCTGCAGCACTGCTGGCTTATTTTTTAAGACCAGCTGAGATTCCAATCCTGACCGTTTCTTTAAATTTTTTCTAGACAAAAAAGCCCCTCTGCCCGTCTCTAAGCACCAACGAATTAACTAAACCAATAAACCCAACTATCTGCCAACTAATGACAGCACTAGTGAAGATATGAATCACTTTTCAATTTTTGTCACGTGGAAATCACAGCACTCATGGCCTTGTGCAAGAGTTTTGGTGCGGTGAAGCTGACCGCCCTCATTCCTGTAGTTGCGCTCATCCATGTTGCAAAGACAAGGCACAAACTCAAAACAGTTTTCCCGCTGCCCCAACTTGCAAATGCCACATTGGGTGTAGGTGTTGTAAAACTCATTTACGCCCTTTTGGTAATCAAACTTCCAATCCAGCTCGTATTTAGAGTTTTGACTTGCCCTACTTTCTGCTAGCTTCTTATCCTGCACCTTGTCATCAAACATTGTGCATTTCTTGTTCTTATGAGCTTTCACCATGAAAGGAGAGTCAAACACGGCAGTGACCATAGCATCTACAATTTGGGGTGTGATTTTATTGGGCTCAGCCTTATGCAGGGAAAACACAAAAGCTGCAATATAGAGGTTAGCTTCAAGAGAGCTACCACCAATGTCTGGCGTTCTCAGAAGCATTGCTTTGAATTCTTTTTTGACCTTCTGCTTATAAGAAACCAAATCCATATCTGGATAAAAGCCCTTCAAGGCCTCAAGCGCAGGCTTAAAGCACATCATTTCAATTCCTTTAGCAAGTAGTCCATATTTAAGCATATTTATTACCTCTACTACCTAGCAAAATGCCAGTTAGTAAAACTAACTACATTATACAAACTCTTTTTCCTCAGTCCATATGGCCTCTCAGTCAATACTTAACAGTAAATTTTTAAAGCAGGATGGCCCTTATTTGCGGCTATGGGAAATACAGTCCTGGAGTTTGAGTTAATTTTCACAAAAGAACCTAGTCTTGATTTGGGCGAATACTTTTCAAATATAACTCCCTTGCTTAAATGGGCTCTTTTACTTATCATTATCTTTTAGAAAAGATAACGGATAGAAGGTATCGGGATAGAGATATGAAGCTTATAGATACGAAGGATGCGGTGGGTAGCGTTTTGGCGCACGACATCACGCAGATAATTAGAGGGGTGACCAAGGGGGCGGTCTTCAAGAAGGGCCATATTGTGCGCGAAGAGGATATTCCTGTGCTACTTTCCGTAGGCAAGGACCATCTCTACGTGTGGGAAAACGATCCAAACCTGTTGCACGAGAATGATGCAGCGCAGATTTTGCGAGAGATTTGCCAGGGCAATCACATGCACCCATCGGAGGTCAAAGAGGGAAAAATTGAGCTGATTGCGGATGAAGCTGGCTTTTTTACTGTAGACATTGAGCGGCTGAGAAAGATTAACTCGCTGGGCGAGATGATGATAGCTACAATACCATCGGGCCTTCGTGTTGAGAAGGGGCAAAAGCTCTGCGGTACTAGAATCATTCCACTGGTCATTGAGAAAGAGAAGATGGAGAAGGCAAAAGAGGTGGTGGGACCTGAGCCGCTTTTGAAGATTGCGCCTTTTAAGAAGATGAATTTTGGCGTGGTTACCACTGGAAATGAGGTCTTCTACGGCCGCATTCAGGATACTTTCACTCCTGTAATTGAAGATAAGATGGCAGAGTACGACTGCAAAATGATAGCCCATACTGTCTCTAATGATGACCCAAATAACATCTTAGCTGCAATTCAGGCCATGATTGAGGATAAATCCATAGATATGATTATCTGTACGGGCGGCATGAGCGTAGACCCAGACGACAAGACGCCACTTGCAATCAAGAACACCGGAGCCCACATTGTGTCCTATGGTGCACCAGTTCTGCCTGGAGCTATGTTCCTCATGGTCTATCTGCCTGACGGAAGACCTATAGTTGGCCTTCCCGGCTGCGTCATGTACGCCGGAAGAACCATTTTTGATTTAGTTCTGCCAAGAATTATGGCTGGCGTGGAAGTCACAGCAGACTACCTAGCTGGATTGGGACATGGCGGGCTTTGCCTTAACTGCCCTGTCTGCCACTTCCCCTTCTGCACTTTTGGAAGAGGTGTATGATGGAAGCACAAATTGATGTCAGCAGGTTCAAAGTTGCTGTTATAACTCTTTCAGACAGAGCCTATTATGGCCAGCGCGAAGATCTCTCTGGTCCAGCTATTATGGAGTATTTAGAGGCAAAGGGCTACAGCGTTGCGGAGTATATCCTTATTGCAGATGATGCAACCACTCTTGAAAAAGAGCTGGTAAGGCTATCGGATTTAGAGAAGATGGATTTGATTCTGACCACGGGCGGCACGGGGTTTGCTCCGCGGGATATCACCCCGGAGGTGACGCTAGCTGTTGCAACCAAGAATGCGCCGGGTATAAGTGAGGCTATTCGTGCTTTTAGTCTGACAAAGACCCCTCACGCAATGCTCTCAAGAGGTGTGTCTGTAATTAGAAACAATACCCTTATTATTAATCTCCCTGGAAGCCCAAAGGCGGTCAGAGAGTCTTTAGAGGTGATCATAGAAGCACTCCCTCATGGGTTAGGACTTTTGAGGGGTGAAAAACTTGATAAATAAAAACTTTTTCGGAGGAAATATTATGAAGAAGATTTTATCAGTTCTTCTCGTAGCTACACTTGTTTTGACAAGTGTATTCGCACAGGCAGTACCTGAAACTGCAGTAGCAGAGCCAACTGAGATTGTTGTTTTTGCAGCAGCATCCATGACGGAAACTCTCACAGAGATCAAGGGTCTCTATGAAACGGCTAACCCAAATGTAACAATCACTTACAACTTCGATTCCAGCGGAACTCTCAAGACACAGATCCAGGAAGGCGCAGATTGTGATCTCTTCATCTCAGCTGCAAAGAAACAGATGAACGCTCTTAAGGATCTTAACATGGTTGACACAACAACTCTTGTTGATCTTCTTGAGAACAAGACAGCTTTGGCAGTTCCAGAGGGAAACCCAAAGGGAATTACAAGTTTTGACCAGCTCTCTGAGCTTCTCAAAGCCCATGGCGTTTTCCTTGCTATTGGTAACAGCGATGTCCCAGTTGGACAGTATACCCAGAAAATTTTCGCTTACTATGGCATAAATGAAGCTGAAATTGCTGACTGCCTTACCTACGGCACAAACGTAAAGGAAGTTACAACACAGGTTTCACAGCAGTCTGTTGATTGCGGTATTATCTATGCAACAGATGCTTTCTCTGCTGGTCTTCAGGTTGTTGATACAGCAACTTCAGAGATGACAGCTGGAAGAGTTATCTACCCTGCAGCAGTTCTTGCTAATGCAAAGAATGCAGAAGCAGCAAAGGCTTTCCTTGAGTATCTCAAGGGTGACGAAGCTATGGCAATCTTCGCTTCCGTTGGTTTTGCTAGCGCTCTTTAATTATTGATTAGGGAGGGTTGCAAGGCCCCTAAGCTTAAGGGTCCGGCACCCTCCTTTTTCTTACTTGGACAAAATAACTTGGACAAAATAATTTGGACAAAATAAATTATAGACTGGTTAAATTATGGACTGGTATCCACTTTTTAATTCAATTAGAATAGCCTTTTACACCTCCATTCTTGTATTCTTTTTGGGAATCTTTCTTGCACACGTTGTTGCAAAGTTGCACCCAATTATTAAAGGCATTTTGGATGTTATCTTAACTTTACCCTTAGTTCTCCCTCCTACCGTTGTGGGATTTTTCCTTATCCTAGTTTTTGGGGTAAAAACACCACTTGGAAAATTTTTAGCACAATTTGGTATTAAATTTGTAATGACGTGGTACGGAGGCATTGTGGCGGCAACCGTCGTGGCCTTCCCGCTTATGTATAGAACAACTCGTGGAGCCTTTGAGGCTTTTGACACAACTCTTGCTGAAGCAGGCAAAACCCTAGGCCTCAGCAATTCCTTCATTTTCTGGCGAATAAAAATCCCAACCTGCAAACAGGGAATTCTTGCCGGTGTAGTTCTTGCTTTTGCACGTGCTCTGGGTGAATACGGAGCTACCAGCATGCTCATTGGTTACACTCCTGGGAAAACTGCAACCATTTCAACCACCGTCTACCAGCTTTGGCGTACTAACAATGAAGCGGAGGCCTACATTTGGGTTCTCATTAACGTAGCTATTTCCGCCGTGGTTCTTCTTACTGTCAACCTACTTGAATCTAAAGACAAGAAACAAAGGAGGAAAAAGTAATGAAACTTACTGTAGATATAAAAAAAGACTTTGGATCCTTTAATCTTGAATCCTCCTTTGAAACAGATAATCTTATCACTGGTTTTCTGGGCTCTTCAGGCTCAGGAAAAAGCATGACCCTCAAATGTATTGCTGGAATTGTAACTCCAGATGAAGGCAGAATTGTTCTGGACAACACAGTCCTTTTTGACAGTAGTAAAAAGATTAACATACGCCCACAGGACAGAAAAGTTGGTTATTTATTCCAAAACTATGCTCTTTTTCCTGCTATGACGGTAAAGAAAAACATTCTTTGTGGTCTTATCAAGGAAAAAGATAAAACTGAAAAGCAAAGAAAATATGAGGAATCCATCAAATTACTTCACCTTGAAGGTCTTGAAAACAGACTTCCCGCTCAGCTTTCTGGTGGACAAGCTCAACGTGTTGCATTGGCAAGAATTATTGTAAGTGAACCAAATCTTCTACTACTGGATGAGCCATTTTCTGCCTTGGATGCGTTTCTAAGAAAGAATCTTCAAAAAGAGCTCATGGAAGTTCTAGAAAATCTTGGTAAACAGGCAATTTTGGTCACTCACTCTGCCCGCGAAGTCAGACGCATGTGCACCAAGCTTTTTGTCATGAAGGACGGCAGAATCATTAGACGAGGTGCAACTGAGGAGGTCTTCAACAACCCTCAAAGTGAAGACTGCAGGGTTCTGCTGGAAGATTATTAAAGAAGATTATTAAAAATCTTGTTTATTGTTTGTTACTAGACTTTTTACCTTTTTTTTGTTAGCTTAACTGCCGAGGGAGTAGGAGCGCCTAGCGAACAAGTCAACATACTGGATTTTTCCTGGCTTGTTGTAATTCCGAGACTCATGCTGTAAAGGTGTGAGACTATTCTTCCCTTTTCAGCTGACAATCTAATCACAAGTGGTTCAAAAACCAAAAGAGGAAAAACCATGGACTGGGGATTTTTAATTCCAAACAGCATCTTGCTAGGAGCCGGCCTTGCAGTAGACGCCTTTAGCGTCTCAATTGCAAATGCAATTGCAGAGCCTAAAATGAGCAAAAACAAGAAATTCTACGTTGCACTCACCTATGCCCTGTTTCAGATAGCCATGCCACTGATTGGCTGGATATGCGTACACACAATAAGCGAATACTTCACCGTCTTCCAAAAGTTCATCCCATACATAGCTCTGATTTTGCTCTGCTATATTGGCATCAACATGTTAGTTGAAGCCAAGAAAGGTGGCGACGAAGAAGAAATTCACTACGTCACCCTCACGGTGAAAACGCTGATAGTCCAAGGCATAGCAACCAGCATAGACGCCCTCTCCGTAGGCTTTGCCATAGCAGATTACGCCACAGCAGAAGCCGTAATCAGCTCACTTATCATAGGCGTTGTGACCTTTTTCATCTGTACCTGCGGGCTCTGGTTAGGCAAAAAAGCTGGCGAAAAGCTCAAAAGCAAAGCAACCGTACTTGGCGGTGTAGTCCTCATCCTCATAGGCATTGAAATTTTTGTCAAAGACCTCTTTTTCTAACCTGCAGTTCTAGCGCGGGACAAATAATCAAACGCAAAAAGGAACTCTGCCACAACTGAACTCTTTAATTTTAATTAGCAAAGAAATAGGTCATTCATTGTAACCTGGCTCTGGACTCTGCCAGAGTACATGTTATTCTTTACGCCATAAGTGGTAATCATGGTCAAATGCAACGCTCTCTTTGTCTTTGTGCATTCTCTGAAGCGCTCAATTTTTCTTCTAAGCTGTGCCTCATAGTCCTTGTCTATAACATATTCATCAAGAGAAAACTTCATTTCACAGAGATTGATTATTCGGTCTCTTCTATCAATGACCAAATCAATCTGAGCACCTTCATGTTCTTCATCGGCTCTGACAAACCAGGACGAAACTTCAGTCAATACTCCTATAATTCCAAGCTTTTGTTTTATTTGGCTTATATGATCTTTACACACTTGCTCAAACGTAAGTCCGGCCCACGCCCGTCTTGAAGGGGTATCGATTGTATTAGACCAAAAGTGCTCGTCTTTGTCGAGTTTTAGCCAGTTTAAAGGCTATATGCCGGCTTTTTCTTGGGTTTTAATTCACACTCAAAGCGAGGCCTGCAAGTGACTTGGAAGCTGGTTAAAAATTGGCTTTAAGCTTGCGGGCAATCGTGCTAGAATACGCCCAAAAGGAGCACAAAACATGAACAACATAAAATTTTACCTGGCATCGCAAGATGACCCACTTTTTGCCGTATACACAACAGACCAAGACAGCACCACCTGCCACGCTGTCTTTGAAGAAAAATATGGCAAGCTTGAAATCCCCTTCTCTCCCACCATGCAAAAACTTGACGACAGCGAGACCATCCTAGCACTAAGCAAATACCTCAAACCCTACGAGGACAACAAAAAGCGCATCTACATGGCCGGCCCACTTTTCAACGAAGGCGACCGATACACCAACCAGCTCAATTCCGATGCTCTTAGAGCTCTTGGCTACACCACTTTCCTACCTCAGGAAGTAGTCATCAACGACAATAGCAGTGAGCTGGTTAAGGCCTCTTGCTTCTACATGGACCTAAAAGCCATCAGACTTTGTGACGCCATAGTGGCCAACTGCAACGGCATTGAAATAGATTCCGGCACAGCAGCAGAAATTGGCCTTGGCTACGGCTGGAACAAGAAAATGGTACTCTACAAGAGCGATGTCCGTTGCTATTACAACAAGGATTTTAGACTGAATAACTTTGTAGGTGGACTTGTTGGCAACAAAGTTTGCAGAAACATTGAAGAGGTCATAAAAGAGCTATGCTAATTAAGAATGTCAACCTTGTCTTGGAAGACAGAATAGTTGAGAACGGCTATATTGAATTTGATGGGGCCATCAAAAGCTTTGGTCAACACACAGATGCGGAAGGTTTTGACGCCAAGGGAGGCTACCTCCTACCCGGTTTTGTAGACTGTCATACCCATGGCTCTGGTGGTTTTGATGCTATGGATGGCACAGTAGAAGACATCACAAGCATGGCCAAAAGCCTACTACGCCACGGAACCACTTCTTATCTTGCAACAACCTTGACTGCCTCAGATGAGGACCTCTTCTTGTTCTTGGACAATGCCAACAAGGCAAAGGACAAAGGTGGAGCAAGAATGCTTGGTGTCCATCTTGAGGGGCCTTACATTAATGCACTTGAAAAGGGCGCACAGGATGAAAAGTACATTAAAAAGCCAACCTTGGAGCATGTTGAAAAAGTTCTAGAAAAGGCAAATGGCCTTGTGAAACGCATTAGTTTAGCTCCAGAAATGGATGAGAACTACAATGTCACTAGATATCTTTCCCAAAACGGAATACTTGTTTCTGGTGCTCACACTCATGCAACCTACGACCAAATTTCCAAAGCCTATGACAATGGACTCAGGGAATTGACCCATTTTTACAGCGGAATGTCCTCCATTGTTAGAGTTGGAGGCTTCAGAGTTCTTGGTTGTGTTGAAAGTGGCTATCTTATTGATGACCTTTACGTGGAGATAATTGCTGACGGAATGCACCTTCCACCAGAGCTGTTGGATTTCATTTTCCGTTTCAAGCGTCATGACAGAATTGTTGCCTGCTCTGACAGTATGCGCGGTGCCGGCATGAAGGACGGACAGTCCATACTTGGACCAAAGAAACATGGAACAGAGGTCATCATAGAAGATGGAGTTGCCAAAATGCCGGACAGAACTTGTTTTGCAGGTTCAATTGCAACCGGGGAAAGGCTGTTTAATACCTTAAATAATATAATGAAGCTTGATCTGGTTGAGACGGCAAAAATTTTGGCCTTGCAACCGGCTAAGACAATTGGTTTTGACAATGTTGTTGGCTCAATCAAAGCAGGTAAGAAAGCTGACTTTGTACTATTGAACAAAGAAAAAGCCCCTTGGAAAGTATTCTTGGACGGAAAAGAGGTTCAAGAATAACCAAGGAGCCTAAAACTGCAGGCACCAAGGCTTCGCCAAAGCCTGCAGCTGCTGTAGCTAAATAAATTAGAGCAAGGAAGAGCTATCAGAATCCAAATAAAGGATGGAGCCTTCCTTGGTTCTAAGAATTGTACATGGACATTCCTGAGAAACGGAACCTTCCAGCATTCTCTTTACAGCCTTTGCCTTAGTTGGAGCTGGGACCATGCAAAAATGGTACTGAGCTTTCATAAGCATTGGAATTGTAAGAGTGAGCGCTTCTTTTGGAACCTCATCAAAAGTTGCAAAACAACCATCATGAACCTGCTGCATTCTGCAAACATCGTCTAGTTGGACAACTTTCACGTCTGCGGGGTCGTCAAAGAAAGCAAAAGCGGGGTCGTTGAAGGCAATGTGCCCGTTCTCGCCAATACCCATGCAGACAATATCAATAGGGCTGGCGTTAAGCTTAGCCGTGTACTCTTTGCAGGTTTTCTGTGGGTCTTTTGGGTCAATTGGGGCAAGATAGGAAACGGATTTGAACTCTCTGAGCCCAAAAAGTCTGTCCTTCAAGAAGCGACCAAAGGCCTGCGGGCGGTCCGGATCTAGGCCAACATATTCGTCCATGTGGAACGCCTCAATGCGAGAAAAATCAATGCTCTTATCCTTTACAATTTCTTCCAGGAAATCGTTTTGCGACGGGGCAGCGGCAAACACCACGCGAATTGTATCCTTCTTCTTCAGAAGCTCCTTCACGCACGCCGCAAAATCCGCAGCCGATACCTTTCCCATCTCGCTACGGGTAGCGAAAATCTTCACTTCAAGCTTATCTTTAACCAGAGATTTCACACTCTCCTCCTTTTGCCCCAACTATACCGATTTTTTTTAGCCAAAACAACCAAATTTTTTATTTGACAGATAGAAAAAACGGCAATTAATATATCAGTTGATAGTGTTTTAGATTTTCATCCAAGGAGGTTTTAGAGATGAAAAAAATTTTAGTAACTCTATTGATAGTTGCTCTATCATTTACGACGTTGTTTGCAAGTGGTGCCGCAGAAGCATCAACAAACAGCAAGAAAACAATCACAATTGCTGCAGAATCTTGGCAGATTAATAAGATATTCCTTGAGCATGCAGCTGAAGAATTTGAAGCAGCTCATCCAGATGTAGATGTAGAAATTGTCACAATCGCAGACCAGACAAAGCTTGCAAACTACATTCTTGACTGGTCAAAGGGCAGCACAGATGTTGACTTGGTATTCCTTGATGCAGGTATCTACTCTGTAGAATATGCTTCAAAGGGCCTCATTTATGACTTTGACAAAGACCTCAACTTCTTTGGAGACTATCCACAGTCAAACTTCACAGCTGGTTCTCTTGAAACTGGTTATGTTGCTGGTGGTCAGTACTGTCTTCCTGCAATTTATGAGGTTTACGGCATCTCCCTTAACAAAACCATGCTAAGAGAAGCTGGTCTTGTTGATGAAAACGACAATCCACTTCCAATCAAGACTTGGGACGACTTCTATGAGTTCGCAGAAAAGCTCACCAAGAAAGATGCAAATGGAACCGTCACACAGGTTGGTGCATCAATTCAGTTTGGTAACAACCTTAACGTCATTCTTGGCACAGCCATCTATTCACAGTTTGGCAATGCCTACAAAGAAGATGGCAAGACCTATAACGTTGACAACGAGTATGTCACTCACATGATTGAAACCTGGCAGAAAGGCATCCAGAATGGCTACTACTCACAGTCAACCTTTGTTGATAACGCAGGCGGAAGAAACGGTTTCAAGGCCGGTCAGATTGCTATGTGTTATGAAGCTGCAGGCCGATGGATGGAAGCGGTTGCAGTCGTAGGCGCTGAAAACCTAGCTCTGGTTCCAGTTCCAGGCGAATATGGCGGAACCGCTTGTTTTGGTTGCCAGATGGTAATTCCAAAGGCTTCAGAGAATGCTGACCTTGTTTGCCAGTTCATCAAAGAAGCTATCTATGGCGAATACTCACAGGTCAACGCCTTCACCTTCTACGGAAAGATGTCTGTCATCCAGAAGTATTTTGATGAAGCTATTGAAGCAACTCCAATCTGGGAAGGCATTTCTGACTCCATGAGCAAGGCAAAGCCTCTTGTTGAGTACAAAGAATCCCAGAAGTTCCTCAACGGACTTAACCAGATTTTCCAGTCAGGTCTTGTAAGTACAACTACTACAGCAGCTGACATGGTACAGCAGATTCTTGATCTTTCTGCATCAGTTGAAAAGTAACTAATTTAACCTTTTTGTGCACATGCTTTTTTGGGTTTAAGCATGTGCACTTATTATATTGTTGGAGCCTTTTTGATTATGCAATCGACTATTAGTTCTAGGCGCAAAGCTAGAGAGCACTGGGGCCGGCTGTTTGTTTTACCTACCTGCCTAGTTCTCTTTATTTTTGTTGTCTATCCTATTTGTTATACCCTAGTCCTCTCTTTTTGCGATTACAACTTTGCGTTTGACACAAAGCTGGATTTTATTGGGCTGGGAAACTTCATTAAAATGTTCAAGGACAACGAGTTCTTGACTGCTCTTAAAAACACACTGGAATTCACGCTTTATATGTTTGTGATTCTTGTTGTGCTTTCACTAGCCTTTGCGCTTCTTCTTTTCTACAAGAAAAGCCATAGCTGGTTCTACAGAATATCCATATTTATGCCTATAGTTGTACCGGCATCTCTCATCTGTATTCTGTTCTCTTTCATGCTTGCAGATAACTTTGGAATTATTAATAAGTTCTTGATAAACATTGGGTTATCGGGATTGTGCCATAACTGGCTGACGGACGCGACTACCGCTAAGTGGTGGGTTATTATTGTCAGCGTGTGGGGGAAGGTTGGGTTTTGCACTATTCTTTTCCTGTCTGGCTTACAGAATATTTCACAAGACCTGTTTGAGGCGGCGGAGCTGGATGGCGCGGTGGGCTGGAAAAAGCTTATCTATATAATTATCCCAAACATTCGCGAGACGTTCGTGGTAGTTGGAATTTGGGCTATTTTGCAGTGCTTAAAGCTCTTTGTCACGCCTAATGTTTTGACTAAGGGTGGACCGGCAAATTCTACGCTGGTTCTGTACCAAAATATTTACAACAATGCCTTTAACTACTTTGACATGGGTTATGCCAGTGCTCAGGCGTTTGTGCTGACGGCTCTTGTCATGGTGTTCTCTATACTGAATATGAAGATTGGAAAGAAGGAGGCATAAGATGAAGGCTCAAAGAAAATCGTTTTCCATTTTTGTTTCCGTCATGCTGCTTCTTAGCTCGCTGATTTTCCTGTTCCCTATTGTTTTTTGTATCTTCACTTCCTTCAAGGAATCTACAGAGATAATCAAGGACATTACGTTCTTCCCGCACACTTGGTCTAGCGTTAACTACGACTATGTGTTTGTTAGAGGCGCTAAATATCTGAAGTACTACCTGAACACTTTCATTATCACAATTAGTTCTGTTGTGATAACGCTGGTGCTCTCTGCCCTTGCTGGCTACGCTTTTGCTCGTCTTCCGTTCAAGGGTAGCAGACTTCTACTTTCATTGATTCTTTTCCTTTTGGCGTTCCCGCTTTGTGCAATTTTGATTCCTATCTATATGATGGAATTTGATTTGGGCCTGCTGAATACGTACATGGGTATAATTTTACCCAATTTGTTATGTATTCTGCCTTTCTCAATCTTCATCATGAGAAGCTCGTTCATTGAGATGAGCGGAGAGCTGGAGGACTCGGCAGAGATTGACGGTTGTAGTGTTCCACAGGCTTTTTGGCACATTATGCTGCCTCTTTCTCAGAATGCTCTTATAATTGTTCTGGTTTCCGGCTTCTACAATGTCTGGGGCGAGTACACAATTTCAAAGACACTTGCTTCTAAAGATTCTATTATGCCAATATCGGTTGCGCTTACTCTGCTTAAGAGTGAAGACTGGAACTACGGCGTTCTTGCCGCAGCTATCACACTTTCAATTTTGCCACCAATTGTGGTCTTTGCTTTCTTCCAAGATAAGCTGGTTGAAGGCATGGCCGCTGGGGCTATTAAGGGTTAAATTTATGAATATTACAATTTCTGTTTCAACTACTGCTAAAGAAAACGGCTACAAGGCCGCTGTCAAATCTGCTGAAATTATCAATGAAGCTATTGCTAAAAAGGGCCATGCTCGCATTGTCCTTTCTACCGGCGCAAGCCAGTTTGAGATGTTTGATGCTCTTGTCAAACTTCCAGTTGACTGGTCCAAGGTTGAAATGTTCCATCTTGATGAATATGTTGGCCTTCCAGAGACTCACATTGCTTCATTTAGAAAGTATCTCAAAGAAAGATTTGTCAACGTTGTTCATCCAAAGGCAGCACACTTTGTAAATGGCGAGGGCGATGTTGAGGCAAACATTGCAGCTCTCACAAAAGAGCTCAGAAGCGATGAAATTGATCTAGGCCTGATTGGCATTGGCGAAAACGGCCACATTGCCTTCAACGATCCTCCAGCTGATTTTGAAGCCACTGAGGCTTACAGGGTTGTAAATCTTGACCACAAGTGCAGAATGCAACAGGTAGGTGAAGGCTGGTTTGCAACTGAAAACGATGTCCCAAAACAAGCAATCTCAATGCTTCCTAAGCAGATTATGGCTTGTAAGGCCATCATTACGGTTGCACCACACAAGGTCAAAGCTCAGGCCATTTATGACACCATCACTAAGAGCGTGACCAACATGGTGCCTGCCACATTGTTGAAAACTCACCCTCAGTGGTATCTTTTCATTGATGATGACGCCGCCTCAAAGCTGTTTGGTTAAAGTTGTGATTTTGGGAATTCTCAGTTTTTTGTAACACTTAAGGCTTATACTCCTCTCTGCACTGATACAGCATATTGCCATCAATCAAAATAAACTCGTGATTATTCTCATATTCAAAGCCTGCTGAACAAATAAAGCCTATCCCAGAAACCACAATTCCAACAATGTGTTGAAGCTGCTCTTTTTCTTGTTCACATTCTTTAAGAGACATCGGGTTTGCGTAGTATTTGCATTCGTAGAAATCAAATAGATCACCGGTGCGCTTGATGACACAATCAAATTCGCCGTTGGTTTTTGACTGTGGGTCGTCAAACCAGTACGAACCAAAATCTTCAACAGAGGGGTATGCACCAAGCACGACCATTCTGTGGAAATATTGCAATGCAATGCCTTCAAAGCGCCTGCTGATAAACTGTTCAAGCACATTTTTCACTTTCAAATTGAAGAACTGCTCCTCTCCAATTCTGGAAATTATTCCTGCTGATCCAAAAATAAACGTAAAATAGAAACGCATTAAGTTGTCTGTAATCTCATAAAACTGCTTCTTCTTGTCGTTTTTCCGATTGATGGGCTCGGTTTTTTGGATTGTTTCCATGTCCAAAAGAATCTTCAGTTGCTTGTCTAGCAGGCCAGTTTCAGTACAACCAATCTTATCGCGGATTTCCGAATATTTCTTTTTTCCGTTTCCCAAAGCTTCTAAAATCCTTGAATCAAATGATTTCTGAATCTCCCTGAGCATTATATTTTCAACGTGAGAGCGAATAAGTCCGGTATCGGGCAAAAGTAGCTGAACTATGTTTTCCTTTAACGAAAGCTCAGTATTAAGATTTTCTAGCACGTAAGGACAACCGCCAAAGACAGAATAGAAAGCTATCTTGTCTCTCACAGAAAGGTCAGGATAGAACTTAGAGGCATCATAATAATCAAAATCTCTAACATGCATAATTAGCGAAAACCTTCCAAAAAGCGGATTACCCTCCGCCAATAGCTCTTTCATTATGGTGATATACGAACCGCACAAAACGAGCTTAACGTTCTCCGGAAGCTGGTCAATCACCGCCTGCATATACGAGTCCACCTCGTTTTTTTTCTTCGTCTGCTTCAAGTACGGATACTCATCTATAACCAACAGAATCTTCTGACCCGATATCCCTAAGTAATCCATCATGGCAAAAAGCGACTCAAAATGCATATTAGGAAGGCTTAAGCCAGCTGAAACACTCTTATAAATCATCTCCAAATTGCCTTCAAAGGTGCTAGAAACACAGAGATGATTAATTACAATGCCTTCAAAGGTCTTAGAAGCTTCCCTAATTAACGTAGATTTCCCTACTCTTCGCTTTCCATAAACCAAGATTGCAGTTCTCTTATTCCAATTTGAAAGCTCTTTTTTTAAACTCTCAAGCTCTTTTTGTCTACCTATAAACATAAAAATCCCCTGCAGGTTCTAGAGTATTTTATTCTGAAAATTTTTTCACTGAATTATTTTTCAGAATGATTTAAATATAAGCTAACGTAACGTACTTTTCAAGTCACTTTTCTATTTGCTTGACAGCACACCCTTTCCGTTCTACTATTTAATTAAGAAGTTAGACGTCTAATGTCTATTAATTTTCGTGCTAGATTGGTTAGAATAAGGGGTACTTTATGAAAGCATTGGTAATGAGGGAATACAAGCATCTAAGTTATGAAGATGTTGCAAAACCTACACCTAAGAAAGGTGAAGTTCTTATTAGAGTCAAAGCTTGTTCCGTTTGTGGTAGTGATGTTCACGGTTTTGACGGTAGCACAGGGCGCAGAAGACCTCCAGTTATTATGGGACATGAAGCTTCTGGGGTAATTGTTGAATGTGCTGAAGGCGTTAAAAACCATAAGCCTGGGGATAGAGTAACCTTTGACTCCACCGTTTATTGCAACGAATGTGAAATGTGTAAGGCTGGCAAAGTAAATCTTTGTGCCCATAGACAGGTTTTGGGGGTTTCTTGTGAAGAATATAACAGACAGGGCTGTTTTGCTGAATATGTAGCCCTCCCAGAGTACATTCTCTATGATATTCCTGACAATGTTACTTACGTTCAGGCTGCAATGATTGAACCACTTTCAGTTGCCTACCATGCTGCAACAAGAACTCAGATTAAACCTGGCGACAGTGTTGTAATTTTTGGAATTGGAACCATTGGCCTTCTTACCCTTCAAGTGGTTAAGAGCTTTGGCGCTAAGCAAATAATTGCCGTAGATATTGATGACAGTCGTCTTGAGCTTGCAAAGCAAAACGGCGCTACTGACGTGGTTAATTCAAAAGATCCTACTGCGCTTGAGCAGATTATCGGGCTTACGAAAAACAGGGAGGGCGTGGACGTTGCAATTGACGCTACAGGCATAGATGTGACAACCAATATGTGCATTAAGAGTGTGCGTTTGGACGGTAGCGTGATTCTAATTGGAAACGTGGCACCAAAGATTGAGTTCCCGCTTCAGTATGTTGTCACGCATCAGATAAGCCTGTTTGGTTCTTGTGCCTCTGCTGGCGAATATCCGCAGTGTCTTGAGTTAATTTCTTCTGGCAAAGTTGAGGTTGACAGCATGATAAGTAAAGCTATTCCTCTTGCTGAAGGCGATAAGTGGATGAACAAGATTTATAACCGTGAAGATGGGCTCACAAAGATTGTTTTTATCTGTGATGAAGATCAGCGTTAAGGGCCAAAACTAACGAATCAAAGGGGATTTGATATGGGTAAAATCAGAACTGCAGTAATTGGTTGTGGCAAGGTTGGACACTTTCACGCCAATGCTTTCAAGACTATTCCAAACAGCGAATTGGTGGCCTGTTTGAGCAGAGATCAAGCAAAAGCTGATGCCTTTGGTCAGAAATACGGCATCAAAGGCTATACAGACCTAGAAAAAATGATCAAAGAACAGAAGGTTCAAGCGGTTGCAATTTGCACTCCACATCCTAATCACGCCCAGTACGCGGTCAAGTGTTGTGAGCTTGGGGTTCACATTGCAATTGAAAAACCTTTGGCGTCTTCCCTTGAGGACTGTGATGCAATTATTGAAGCAAAGAATAGAAACCATGTCATTGGTACAACTATCTGCCAAAGACGCTTCTATAAACCGTCAATGAGAGTAAAACAGGCCATTGTAGATGGAAAGATTGGAAAACCTATTCTTGGAACAGTAAATATGCTGGGTTGGCGTAGTATGGAATACTATGCCAGCGACCCATGGCGGGGTACCTGGGAAGGTGAAGGTGGCGGTGTTCTTATAAATCAGGCTCCGCATCAGTTAGACCTGCTTTTGTGGTACATGGGAGAAATTGATGAGCTTTATGGCATGTGGGATACTCTAAATCATCCTGATTTGGAGGTTGAAGATACAGCCATGGCCGTTATCAAATTCAAAAATGGGGCCTTTGGAAACCTAGTAGTGAGCAACTCTCAGAACCCTGCACTCTTTGGAAATGTTAGAGTTCATGGTTCAAATGGAGCTAGCATTGGAGTTCAGACAGATGGAGGAGCAATGTTTATTGCGGGAGTTTCTGGCATTGCAGAGCCTCCTGTAAACGATCTTTGGACAATTCCAGGTGAGGCAGAACTACTTGCCCAATACAAGAAAGAAGATAGTGAATACTTTAATTCTCACCCAGAATCCAACTACTATCACATCATTCAGCTGACTGATTTTCTGAATGCAATAGAGCACAATACAGAACCTTTGATTTCTCTAGAAGATGGCCGTAGAACAGTTGAGTTGATTACTGGAATCTACAGATCCTACAGAGATCACAAGCCAATTAAATTCCCATTAAAGCCAGAATATGGCAAAGATTATGATGGCCGAATTCACTAATAATGATTAAAATTTTGCCCCAGCTTCAAAAACTGGGGCATTGTTTTTTATTTTTGCTTTCTTTTCTCAGCAATGTACTCTTTATTTCTCTTTAGGTGAGTTTTCATAAAAGCTTCAGCTGCAAAAGAGTTATGGTTTTTTATCTGAGTCCATATCTGCTGATGGTCCACCATAGACTCTGGCAAGAGTGCTTTTTGAGTGTAATCAGTAATCTCGGGAATAGATTTTGCCAAAATTGGATAGATAAGCTCAACCACCCTATTATGAGACATTTTGGCAATCTGAGAGTGAAACTCAATGTCCAAAGGAACAGTGTCTTTACCTTGGTTGTAATACTCCTCAAGTTCATGAGCAATTTCTGAAAGATGTGCAATTTCTTCTTCATTTGCATTCTCTGCAGCAATTGAAGCAAGGGAAGGCTCAAGAATTTCTCTGATTTGAATCAAATCAAAAACAAGTTTCTCTTTGTCTTCAATAAACCTAAAGCCTAGGGGATCCTCAGAGACTCCAGGATTTTCAGAAACAAAGGTCCCAACCCCCCTTTGGATTGTAACTACATTTTCAGTATTCAAAATCTTTATAGCTTCTCTGATAGTACCACGACTGACTCCAGTTATTTCACAGAGTTGCGTCTCATTGGGTAATTTAGAGCCCGCCTTAAGGTTTTCATTGGTGATGTAGTCAATAATTTTGTTGGCTGCGTACCTTGAAAGGGGCACGCCTATTTGAGGTGTATACATAGTTCAATTACCTTAACAAAGAACAAATTATCACTTTCATTACAAAAAAATCAACTCATCCCTTAACAGCACCAGCAGTCAGTCCTTTAATAACAAACTTTTGGAATATCATTGTAATAACAATTGCGGGAAGCATAATAAACACTGCAGCTGCCATAACTCCGCCCCAGTCAACAGAAGCATAGGAGAGGAAGTTGTTTACAGCAATAGGTAGAGTTCTTGTCTTTTGTCTTGAAAGGACCTGACTGAACATGAAATTGTTCCAGCTGAATATAAAGGAAAGAGTTGTAGCTGTAACAATACCAGGAACAGAAAGAGGTAAAATGATACGAATAAAGGCCTTTGTTCTAGTTGCTCCATCTATCATTGCACTTTCATCCATTTCAAGTGGGATACCTCTAAAATACGGTTCCATTGTCCAAATTGTCAGCGGTAATGCTATCAGAATATGAGACAGAATCAATGCAATATAGCTGTCCATTAATTTCAATCTAGAGAAGATAATATACCAAGGCATCAAGAAAGAAATACCAGGCATAAGTCTTGCAACCAAAATAAATAGCGCAACCTTTTTCATGTTATTTCTGGCTACTGCATATGCAGCAGGCAATCCCAATAAAAGAGAGATAGAAACCGATGCCACTGCAACAATAACCGAGTTCTTTAAGTATCTAAGAAAATGCTGGTTTACAAACACCGTCCTAAAATTTTTCAACGTTGGTGTGAAAGTAAATCTAGGAGGCCAAGCAATGATGTCTATTTGAGTCTTAAAAGCAGACATGGTCATCCAGATTAAGGGGAAAATCATGACTAAACAAATGGAGACAACAACAATGTAAAAGATAATAGTTCTTAACACATTCTTCTTTTTTACCATATTATACCTCCGACATCTTTCTAAGTTTCATAACGCCAAGGCAGAACAAAAGCACCAAGGAGAATAAGAAGATCAATATTACCGCCCCCTCGCCCATTGAGAAGTATTCAAAACTGTACTTGTAAGCAAGAAGATTTAACGTCTCAGAACTATATCCAGGTCCACCGCCGGTCATACTGTAGATGATATCGTACGTCTTTAACGCCTCAATTGATCTCAAAATGACTGCGGTTAAAATAGTTGGTAAAATCATTGGCAGGGTTATCTTAAACAGCGTCTGCCAATAGTTTGCTCCGTCAACCATTGCACTTTCATATGGTTCCTCAGAGATTCCAGAAAGTCCTGCCATAACCATCAAGGCAATCATTGGAGTCCATTGCCAGACATCGACTATAATCAAGGACATCATGACAGAAGAACTATCGGTATGCCAGCCACTTTGAGGAAGGCCAAGTGCACTTAGTATATAATTTAGGAATCCAATGGTAGGGTCATAGAAAAGCGTGAATAACAAGCCTACTGCTACCGGAGTTGCAACCAGAGGCAGTAAAAGCATGGTTTTGACGGCGCCTTTACCTTTGAATTCGTTGTTAAGTATCAAAGCTATAATTGTTCCAAATATCGTTTCAAAGAAGACTGCTGCGAAGGTAAATGTAAGGGTTCTACCAAGAGCATCCCAGAATCTTGGTTCTTTGAAAACTTTAATAAAAGATTGCAGGCCTACAAATTGCATAGATCTGCCACTGGTTAATGACCAGTCTGTAAAGCTTAAGAAAAAGGTATATAAAACTGGAAACACCATCAAAAGGCAGACAAAAATCAATGCCGGCGCGGTGTAAATCCATTTATAGTGTTTATCAACAAAACTTTGTTTAATTTGTGGTCCTAATGTTACAGTTTTACTCTTTTTCATTGTTCATATCCATTTATGATAATTGGGCAGCTAGCTAGACGCTTGGCTGCCCAATATAAATTAACTAATAATTAATATGGGAGGTTGTGGTATTCGCCATCAGCCTTAAGAATCTCATTGACAGCAATGACTTTTTCTGCAGCCATTGGAGCAATCTTCTCTGAAGTACCCTTTGAATTGATTGCTTCAATTACAACTTCACCAATGAGGTCTCTTGCCTTACCAACAGAGGTAATGAATGGACGGTCATACTGATAACCATTGTCAGCTGCGTTCTGTCTAGAAGCAACGAGCTCTGGGTTCATATACTCTGCGCCATCAACCCAAGCACTGTTTCTTGCCATTGTGATTGACTGTGCCATACCTTCAACTGCCAAAGTCTTGCTGGTTGCCCAATCCAAGAACTTCTGAGCTGCTTCTTTGTGGGTTGTACCACTGTAAATTCCCATTCCCCAAGAAACTACGTTAAATGGTTCATTTCCTTCTGGTCCTGCTGGGAGGTCTGCAATACCAATGTCTTCAACTGGGATTGCACAGGTTTCTGGATCTACGACCTGACCATAGAAAACACAAGCATCTGCCCACATTGCAAGCTTTCCAGCCTGGAAGATTGGAAGAAGTCCTTCCCAAGAAAGAGAAGTTACACCCTGTGGTCCATAGGTTCCAACAAGTTTTCCATAGAACTTAATTGCTTCAATTGCTTCTGGGCTATCAAATACAGCTTCACCATTTTCAATGTAGCGTCCGCCATACTGATAAATGAAGGAGGAGAGCTGTGTTACAGATGCAGCGCCCTTTCCTCTTGCTCCAAAGCCAGCTACGCCGTCTTTTGTAAGAGCAGCAGCTGCAGCTTCAAGTTCTTCAAAAGTTTTTGGAACTTCAATTCCAGCAGCCTTGAAGAGGTCTTTTCTGTAATAGAGAACCTGCCACTCAGTTACTAGTGGAACAATATAAGCAACACCATCTTTGACGCCTACATTAACGTTTGCTTCTGCATAGTCAGAGAAATCATAGTTCTCAAGGGACTGATACCAGCCGTTCTTAATAAACATAAGACCTTCGTTCAATGGTCTTGTCATGAATACGTCAACAGTTGATCCACCAGCAGAGAACTCTGTTGTCAGCTGTTTGGAAAGCTCAGATTCCTGAAGCTGTTCTGTCTCAACCTTAATTCCTGTTGCTTCCTCAAACTCTGAAAGATGCTCAAGAATCAAATTTCCATATGGATGGTTTGCTAGCATAACACGGATTGTTTCCTGTTTTGCTTCACCCTGTCCATTTGCAAACACCATAGATAGCACACAAGCTAAAACCATGAATACGATTGCTAACTTTTTCATTTTTCCGCTCCTTTTTGTTCTTAGGACATTAGACGTTTAATGTCCTATAAAAAAAGTATCGCATAGGAAAATCCAGAAAGCAACCTTTTTTAAATTTATTTCGTTTTCAAAATCTTACTTTCAAAATCTTAGCCATCACCCACAACTGAAAACGCATTGGCATGACTTTTTGTTTTTTGTATGTAGTTGAGCCCCTTTCTCTTTTTTTTAAATCCGCAAGTGGTATCTTTAGGGCGTATTGGAGAAAAGGCAATGAAAAACAAACTTATCACAAAAAATTTGGTACTTTTAATTTGTATTGTTGCACTGGTTTCTTGTGCATCTAACAATCAGCTAATTGCAAACGGAAGCTCTGAAGTTATTGAAACTAGCACAACTTCAACGACTATAACAACTGGTGCAATCACCGCAACGGGAACAATAAGCGGTTGGATTTCAGATGAACAGGCAATGCAAACTGTCATCCCAACTGCAGACCAGATGCCTGAAACTTATAATCCTGAAGATTACGAATTTAATATAGACGATTATGAAACAGTAGAAATAGACCTTTCAAATCTTGCTGACACTTATGCAGATGGCGACATCACAGTAGAAGCCAAGAAGAAAGTTGTAAAGATTACTCTTGGCAGTACAAAGAAATACAACCTTATTTTTACCGGTGAAAGTAGCGTTGGCGTTACAATCACATCTGAAACAAACGATTTTGTCCTCACTTTGCAAGATGTAACAATTACTTCCAAAGATGCCAGCGACGAGCAGGCGCTCAAGACAAAGAGCACAACCACTTGTTTTGTAGTTCTCAAAGGCACAAACACAATTACAGGCTGCACAGATTCCACTGGAGAAACCCAGACTAACGCAATTAAAGCAACTGGTTCATTTGTCATCTCCGGAGACGGCACCCTCAACGTCACAGCAAATACAAAAAACGGAATTGTCAGCGACGATGTTATTGTTATCCAAAGTGGAAACGTCAACGTCACATTGAACCCTGAGACCAGTGCCGGAACCGGAATCAAACCAGTTAACGGCTACGTGCAGAACGGCGGAACGGTAACAGTAACTGGACTCAACATGACAGAAGGCTGCGAGAACAAGGGAATTAAGGTTGACGGAGACGAGACAGAAAGCGAATACGGCGCCGGTAAAGGCTACATCCTCATCAACGGTGGCGCCATCACCATCAACACCTCTGGAAAGGGCATGTCAGCTGGTTTTGATACCTCTGAAGACGGCGACCTCACATCCAGCGTCAATGATCCTCTAGCCGATGTTTTTATCAATAATGGTCTAATTAAGGTGACCACCTACGCCACCCCGCGTGAGGATACCTACGCCTCTGACGGAACTAGCAATGACGACGGCGTTTCACCTGAAGGCATTGAAGGCAAGCACAGTGTTGTGATTAACGGCGGTAAAATTATCATTAACACCACAGATGATTGTATAAATGCTAGCATTGATGGCGTAGCAACAATCATCATAAACGATGGCCTAATTTACGCACGTAGCACAGAAAATGACTCAATTGACTGTAACGGTACCATTGTTATCAATGGTGGAACCCTCCTAGCACTTGGTTCTGGAATGCCAGAAGGTGGCATAGATTGTGATATGGATAATTACTTTACCTATACTGGTGGAACAATTATTGCAACAGGTGGTACCAACCAACTTCCTAGTTCCAGCGCGACCACAGGCTATGTAATTTACTGCGGATCCTCTATGAACATGGGAGGCTTTGGTGGTGGCAATTTTGGTGGTGGCAATTTTGGTGGTGGCCCTGGTAACTTTGGCGGTGGTAACTTTGATGGCCGTGGCGGTTTTGATGGCAACTTTAATAATACTACTAATAACAATACCATGGCAAAACCAGATGACGCACCAGAGAATATGCCAGCAGATATGCCAGAGCAAGGAACTCAGCCAACTGATAAACCAGATGCAAAACCAGACAACCTGCCAGAAAATGGTTTTGATGAAACCTTTAATCCTTTCAACAATGCTTCTACAGAAAGCTCCACCTATGCAGTGTTAGATGCAGAAGGCAACGTAATTTTAGCCTTCACAGTTCCAGCCGGTTGCGATACCAGTAGCCTTCTGATTGCAAGTGACGCTTTTAATTCCGGATGCACTGTAACCTACACTTCAAATGCCAGCATAACAAGTACAGAGTATGACTTTGAAGATTTTCTTGCCCTTGGTGCTGTTACAGTCCAACTTGAAGACTACTCCGTCAAAACTCTTAAATCCAACGCAACCAACGTTAACTTTTAACAATTCTTTATCCTCATACCTCCTTTAAAAAAAATGGGCTGTAGTTATCCAAATAGCTACAGCCCTCTTTTTTAGTTTTAAAAATATTACAGTTTGTATCTTACGCTGACGTTTTCACGCGGTACAACTCTTCCAATAATACGGACACAGTCCATATTCATTCTGGAAAGGAACGTGTGGGCATCGGTTTCGTTGAGAAAGAGGACAAGTCCGCCGCTGGTTTCCGGGCCAAAGACCACGTCTACAAGTTCGCGTGGCATTTCGCGCGGGATTGCGACTTTTGAGAAGAGGTAGTCTTCGTTGGTGTAGCGGCCTTCTGGGATGAGACCAAAGCGGGCTGCTTCCGTTGCGCCTGGAAGGATTGGTAGATTGTCTACGTCAACTTCTATGGTGCAGTTGGAGGCGTCTGCGCACTCGCTCAGGTGGCCAGAAAGAGAGAAGCCGGTGACATCGGTTGCGCCGTGGACGTCTAGGTCGCGGGCCATATCTCTGGCGTGCTTGTTGAGTGTTGTCATGGATTTGATTGTGGCGGCAAAGTCTTCCTCTGATACTTCTCCGGCTTTGGCTGCTGTGTTAATCATCCCAACGCCAAGAGCTTTGGTCAGAACTACGTAGTCGCCAATTTTTGCTCCCTTATTAGACCAGACCTCGTCTTTTTTCATAAAAGCTGTAACGCACAAGCCATACTTTGGGGTTGGGTCAGCTATGGTGTGTCCGCCAGCAATGATGGCCCCAGATTCACGAACCTTATCAATTCCGCCTTCAAGTATGTTTTTTAGGACATCAAGTTCAAGACAGGAAGGAAAGCAGACTAAGTTCAGTGCAACGTTTGGTTCGCCACCCATTGCATAAATATCGGAAAGTGCATTAGCGGCTGCAACCTGGCCAAAAGTGAACGGGTCATCAACCATTGGAGGAAAAAAATCTACCGTCTGAACGGCAACGGTATCCCCTTCAACGCGGTAAACCAAAGCATCGTCTGCACTCTCAAAGCCTTCCAAAAGGCGGTCACTTGTCATAAGGGGTAAATTATCAATTACCTGATGGAGCTTTCCAGGTGGAAGTTTTGCAGCACACCCGGAAGTCTTAACCATACTGGTAAGACGAACATCAGTTTTTGTAGACTTCATGGTATTCTCCATTTTTAAACTCATAGATGGACTCTACGAGTGCTTTCAACTCTTGCGAAACGGTATCAACTGAGCTGCCAGTTTTAACTGAACTGTCAGCCGGCTCTTCTAGCGTAAAAAAAGCCGCCGTTCCACAGGACGATGAAAGACAACGAGGGACAGGACGCAGTGTACACACCGGTCCCATCCCTTTTCTAAAAAGCATTGCTTTATAGTGATTTTCAAAAGTAGCAACAAAAGCTGTCACTTCTTGATTTCTATTCTCCATGCGCCATCAGACTCCACAGAATTAACATTATAACCCATGGCACGTCCAAATCTAGATACATTTTCCAATGCAGCACGATTATCGACAACAGAAATAACGCCCTGAGGATTCTCCTTGAGAGCCTTCTTTGTTCTAACAACTGGTTCTGGACAGCTAAGTCCAGTGAGATCTAGTTCAACCATCTTAGTTCTCCTTCTTTGCAAATGTCTTTACGCTTGCAACCACAAGTAGGAAGGCCAAGCAGATAAATACTGCAACCTTACCGTTGATACCAGGACCACCAAGGCTTTCGCCTGAGGCAGCAGAGGAAGCAAGACTGAAGTTGTGTGCAAAAGCAGCACCAACAGCATAACCAAGAACAGCTATGCTACTATCGGAATTGCCTTCACCAGCAAGAATGAGCTGTCTGAGAGGGCATCCGCCAAGCATGACAGAGCCAAGACCTACAACTACCATACCAAGGAAGTTCCAAATGTGCTGTGCATGAGCAACTGGCTGACCTGTGAAGCCAAGCTTGAAAGAGCCAGCAATGAGATTACCAATCAAAGCTGCTACGAATACGCCAATGAAACCAGTAAGGAGAGTGACGTCCTTAAGAAGGATTGTGTCTCTGATTCCACCAGCGAAACACATTCTTGATCTCTGAGCCATTGCGCCAACAATAAGGCCAATAACAAGAGCAAGAAGAATAGGAGCATGCTTTGAGCCAGGACCTGATGTTGAGAAGACAACGAGGCTTGAACCAAGGGTCAATAAAATTAAAAGACCAACGTTGATTGCAGGAAGAGCAAGGCCTTCAAGAGTGTTCTGTTTGTAAGCCTTTCCAAGAGAAAAACCTTTGTTCAAGAAAACACAACCAATACCAATTCCACATGCAAAACCAACAAGGCCAACAAGTGCGTTAAGGTCTCCAGCAGCAAGTCTAAGAACCATTCTGAGTGGGCATCCAAGGAATACCAAAGCTCCAACCATGACACAGAAAGCAATCATGAATCTAAGCATTGGGGAGGAACCACCACGTGGCTTGAACTCGCCTTTTGCAAGACTAATAATAAAGGAACCAAGTACCAAACCGATAATTTCTGGTCTGATATACTGAACAACGCCTGCGCTATGAAGCTTTAATGCACCAGAGATGTCTCTGATAAAACAGGCAATACAGAAGCCCATGTTTCCTGGGTTTCCATTAACTGTGAGAACAACTGCAGCAATACCTACAATAAGTCCTGTGACGATAAGAATGATCTTGTCTTTTGACAGTTTCATATACAATTCTCCTTTGCGAGAGCGATATTACCATATTGTTTTTGAAAAAACAATGGATTTAGTGATTTGCTTTATTTTTTGTGATACAATTTAGGCATCACGCAAATACAGGAGCTTAAATTATGGAAAGAATATATTTGGACAATGCAGCAACCTCTTTTCCAAAGGCCCCTGGTATAACTTTGGAAATGCAGCAGTTTCTTGAAGAAGATTGTCTTAATCCAAACAGGACTGAAAGCGGAAGAGCTTTTGAACTTTTTGATAAAGTCTATTCTCTCCGTTGTACCCTTGCAAAGCTATATGGTCACGATAGGCCAGAAAGCGTTATCTTCACAAGATCTGTAACTGAATCCCTAAACTGGGTCATCAAAGGACTCTTCACGCCTTCTGACCATGTACTGGTCACCTCCAGCGAACACAACGCTGTCATGCGGCCACTTGTCCAGTGCAAAATCCCTTTTTCACGCATTCCAGCAGATAACCAAGGTTTCAGCAAACTTGAAGCTGTTGAATCTTTAATTCAACCTAATACAAAAGGTATGATAATTAACGCTTGTGGCAATGTTAGTGGACATGTTGAGAATGTCTCTGCTTTGGCTGACATTGCAAAAAAACATGGCCTAATGTTATTTATAGATAGTGCCCAAGCCTCTCCTTATATTAATTTGGACATGAAAGAACTTAATGCTTGCGGAATTTGTTTTACTGGACACAAAGGTTTTCTTGGGCCTGAAGGGGTTGGAGGCATGGTACTACGCAAAGATCTTGCCTTAACTTTACCCCCACTTATCATTGGAGGCACCGGTTCAGAGAGCGATAGTGAAGAAATTCCTCACTCGTTACCGGACCGTCTTGAATCAGGAACTCTTAACCTTCCTGGAATCCTAGGTTTTAAGAAAGCTGTAGATTACACCCTTGAAAATCTTGATGAACTTAAGGCAAAAATTCAAGCCAATACAGCACGCTTATATCATGGACTTGAGGAGATTAACGGCCTTGAAATTGTAGGTGCAAAACTAAGTTCAGCCAGAACAAACGTTATATCAATAATATCCCCAAATAAAGATATCGCCCAAATTTCTGCTGCATTACTTGAAAATAAGGGCATTGAAACCAGAGTTGGCCTTCATTGCTCTCCCGCCGCACACAAAACAATTGGGACCTTCCCAGGTGGCACTCTTAGGTTCTCCCCTGGCCCCTTTACAACCTTTGAAGAGATAGACAAAACTCTTACTTGTCTTAAGGAGATTATGAATGAGTAGCCTGAACAATTTTTACCGCACTTTTCTTTCAACCCTTGAAACTGGAGACTTAGAAAGAAGAACTATCTTTGAAAGTGGCGAACAAGCTATCTACCACAACGGGCAATTCATAGCCGGAAGCCATGACAGACCAATAGAAGAGCCCTCCCTTATTGAACACATTAAACCAGAGCCTCACCTCTTTATCTTTGGCGCCGGCCACGTCTCTAAAGCGCTCTACGATCTTGCAATGCTACAAGAAATGAAAGTCACCGTCGCCGACGAGCGCGCAGAGGTCTGCAACCCGGAGCGCTTTCCCCTGGCCAACCGCATCCTCCTACCCTATCCAACCATTCTCCACACCCAGTTTGACGTCATCTCCCCCTACTACATAATAGTCACCCACGGCCACTCCTATGATGCCGATTGCCTAGAATATGCCCTAAACCATAAGTTTTCTTACATTGGCATGATTGGAAGCAAGGGCAAAGTTGCAGCAACAATGGAGAAAATGTTGGCAAAAGGCTACAAGCAGGAAGTTCTTGATAAAGTTTGCTCACCTATCGGGTTAAAGATTGGGGCTGTCACGCCGCAGGAGATTGCCGTTTCCATTATGGCTGAGGTTATCTCCTACTTTAGGAGCGATAAAAATTTGGTCACAGTGGATCCCAACCTCGTCAAAGTTATGGCTAGCGAGCATGGGGTGGATGTACGAATTGTTGAAAAGCATGGCTCAGCACCCCGCTCTGTGGGAAGCCAGATGTTTGTTGCATCAGACGGCAAGCTCTACGGAACTATTGGAGGTGGAGCTATTGAAAATAGGTCTATTGAGATTGCTCGGAAGATGTTAGTAGATGGTACAAGTTATCATTTAGAACAATTCACATTGGACGCTTCATCTGACCTAGGAATGATTTGTGGCGGTAATGCAAAGGTCATTTTCAGCTTAATTTGACCCAATTTTGTAAAATTTTTAAAATTTTTTCATTTTTTTCTCAAAATCTAGAACAAAATGATTCATTTTTTTGCATTCATATATGAAGGGGTAAAAAAGTCAGCCGGAAATCAGCGCCGTCGTTGACGGACTTCTGGAGCCTTTTCCCTTCAGGAGTACAATATGAATCATCTCAATACTGTTCTTATTGAGGGGAATCTTACCAAAGATCCAATGCCTATTGGCGAGAACTCGGCCAACCCTGGTTGCAAGTTCATTATTGCGAACAACAGGTACAGATTAAGAAATGGAGAGTGGGATAAAGAAACAACTTTCTTCCCAGTTGTTGTCTTTGGTCGCATTGGAGATGCCTGCATCCGCACTCTTAAAAGGGGCAGAGGCGTTCGGGTTTGCGGAAGGCTGAAGCAAGGTAGTTCAAGCCTGAAAAATGAAAGCCTCAACATTAGGGATACTACTTTCATCCTAGCTGAACATGTTGAGTTTCAGCCTGAGCGCACAGTAGCTAATGCAGGAGCCCCAGTTGGTAACGGCAATGCTGCTGGAGGTGTTGCAAGTGCTACTGGTGGTGCTGCTACTCCTGAATCAACACAAAATTGGGTTACCACTGGAGGAAATCCGCCTACAAACTATTCTCAGGTGCAAGGGAGAATGTTTACCCCAGCTTCAGGCCAGAATGTAACCAATGTTCAAGCCGTTCAAGCGGTTCAAACAAATGCTCCAGTCACTGAACCAGTAATTGAGCAGGGGCCTGAAGCCTTTACTCAGAGTGCGGAAACTAACGATTGGGACAATTCAGTTCCTGACAAGGCTCCAACAGAAGCAGAAATGCCAATAGGCAATATTGAAACCCAGGTTTCTGCAGAAGAAATCTCGGAAGCAGGAAAATCTGAAGATGATTTTGACGCAGCAGAAAATTCAGAGGCAGGATTCAATGACAATGAGCCAGATTTCTAATAAGGAGGTCAATATTTACTGGTTCTTTCCTAATGATGGCACCTAGAGGTCCAAAGGAGGTGTAGAGACATAAATATAATGTGCAACTTTATAAGCTACCTTTCATTCCATAAATTATTATCTAAATCAACCATCGTCCCTGCATTCGCCTGTGCCATGCAGGGGCACTCTTTGGGTACCAGAAAATAAACCTAGCCCAAAAATTTTTTTTCAAAAAACTGAGTTTTTAAGTTTTTTTAATATTTTTTTCAAAAAAAACTGAGAATCTCAGTTTTAAAAAAATTTTTTTCAAAAAAAACTGAGTTTTAAAAACTTAGAAGGATGAAGTCAAAGTGGAAAACCTTAAGCGACAAATAAAAAAGCAAATTGCCATCAATGATTGGCTGATAAATGATATTCAACACAAAATATCATGTAGTATTGAAGGGACTCTCATTATCTCAACAATGGCCGACACAATACGCTACTATTGGCTTCACAATGGCAAACGAGAGTACATAAACAAGCAAAAAAAGGAGCTATTAAAGCCATTAGCGGAAAAGTACTACGACACAAAAGTTCTTACTGAACTGAACAATCAAACACAAATACTACAACGGGCTTTAAAAACAATATGCAAGCTGGAAGACAAACCAATACAAGATTATGTTCACGAGAATTTACATGCCGCAATGAAAGAGATTGTAACAAAGCAAAATTACCTTGATAACTACGCACAACAGTGGCAAGCAGTAACCTATAAGAGAAAGCCAGTGTCCGAAGAAATCCCTTTTTACACAGATAAAAATGAACATGTCAGATCTAAATCAGAATTAATAATTGCAAACATGTTAAATGATTACAAAATTCCATACCATTACGAATTTCCATTAGATGTAGGAGATAGAACACTATCACCAGATTTTTTAGTACTAAACACTCGGACAAGAGATGTTTACGTACTGGAACACTTTGGAAGATTGGAAGACCCCGAATACGCAATTAAAGCAATAAAGAAAATAGAAGCTTATGAAATGAATGGGTATTTCTTAGGAGAGAAGCTATTAGCCACCTTTGAAAGTTCACAGGTTCCATTTAACATGCAAATTATGGCAAAATTGATTAATAAGTACCTGCTTTAGCTCTAGAACTGATTACAGCCACAACAGATTACAGCCACGACAAATCACGGCTACCCCCAAGCTTCAATTGAGACCCAATCAAACCACCGTTGGCACTTGCCAAGAAAGTAAGCAAAACAATAGAATACAGCAAAAGGAGATTTTCTCATGAGTATTTTTGTTCTTTCAGTTGGCGGTTCAATCATAGCACCAGATAAAGTTAACACAACTTTTCTTACATCCTTTCTTGAAGGAATGAAAAAATACTTGAACGATAATCCAGAAGCAAAACTCATCTTTGTTTGCGGAGGTGGCGCACCAGCAAGAGTCTATCAGCAGGCCTTCCGCGAGGTTTCAGGCGAAGACCAAAAGCAGGATGCAGCAGTCCAAGATTGGATAGGAATCAGGGCAACACATCTCAACGGAGAGCTTGTAAAGGCCCTCTTTGGAAGCCTATGTACAGACGCACTCGTCACAGACCCCACAATCAGCTCAATTGAATTCAAAGGCCGAGTCCTAGTAGCCGGAGGCTGGAAACCTGGATTCTCCACCGATACTGACGCCGTTTACCTTGCCCGCAGATTTGGCGCCAAAACCGTAATCAACCTCTCTAACATAGCCAAAGTCTATACCGATGACCCCAGAAAGAACCCCGAGGCAAAACCAATTGACACCATCAGTTGGGATGAATTTAGAGAGATGGTAGGTAACGAGTGGATTCCTGGCAAGAACGTTCCATTTGACCCAATTGCCTCAAAGATTGCCCAAGAAACTGGAATTCAAGTCATTTGCGCAGACGGCAGAAACCTTGAAAACACAATTGCTATCCTAAACGGCACAGCCTTTGAAGGCACAACAATAGGCTAACACAGCTGGAACAGCTGGAACTGCTAAAACAGTTAAAATCTTAAACTCTATTTTTAATCTCAAGAAAAGCAGGAAGGGGATCTGCAAAACCGGCAGGGAAAGGCTGGTCTTTTGTGAAGTCTGGAATCCAAAGAATCTCGTTTTCTTCCATCTCTTGCGCAAAACCATCAAGGTCATAACGGTCAAGGGCCTCCATAAGCTGACCGTACTCCTTAGCAGAAATCTTTGGGAAGCCAGGGTCGTTAAGAGGTGGAACAAACTGAGTCATAAGAGACAGAAGAAAGTTGTCTTTGAAGTTATCGGCATACCAAGAAAGGAAACTCATTGTGGCGTCAAGAGTGCCAGGGAATACCAAGTGGCGAACAAGCACACCGGTCAAACCATTTTCCATATTGGTGGTAGGATAGCGGCGCTTTAGAAATTTCATAACGGGAACAATTGCACTGCTGTAACAAGCGCGGCCACAGAATTTAGAAGCCACCTGGGGATCCAGAGTTTTGCAATCCAAAAGATATAAGTCAAGGTATGGGTCAATCAATTTGAGGGCCTGTACACTCTCATACCCCGAAGAATTCCACACAATTGGTAGTTTCAGGCCATTGTTTTTAGAAATCTCTAGAGCTTGAACAATGGAAGGAATATAGTGAGTTCCTGTTACAAGATTGATAGAAGCGGCACCAAATTCCTGAAGTTTAAGCATCAAAGCAGCAAGTTCTTCAATTGAAACAGTAACACCTTCATAGCTTTCCTTACCCCCTGCACTTTTAGCACAGCTAGCCTTGAAAGCATGACTGATTTGATAGTTTTGACAATACTGACAGCGCAAAGGACAACCACAGAAAAAAACCATCCCAGAACCATGTTCTCCGGTTATTGGTGGCTCTTCTCCCCTATGAAGTCCAACCCAAGCAATTTGCATCTCATTTGACTGTCCACAAACCCCAGTTTGACCCTTGGTTCTATCTACGCCACACTCATTTGGACAAAGTTTACATTGAGAATAGTAACTGTTAATATCCATCATCTCTTGACCCATTGCCGTAAATATATCATTTTTAACGCTATGAGCATATTGGAATTTTTCAAGAGTCTAAGAAAAGAAAAACAAATCCCTCAGCCTCAACAAGAAGAGAAAACTGAGGAAACAAGTATAAAGCCAAAGGAAGAAGAACGCTATATTTTATGCCTAGATGGTGGCGGAATGCGGGGAGTTATCCCTGTAATCTATCTTCAAAAGCTAGAAGCGGAACTTCAAAAACTGGGCGCTCAAAACAGCCTGGATTCCTACTTTGACCTAATTGCAGGCACATCAACCGGCGGTCTGATTGCCCTAGCTCTCACCTGCCCGTCCTCTTTTGGCTACAAAGTTTGCAACAACGCGCCTCAGATTGATTTAGCCGATATTCTAGAGCAATACCGAACAATGGGAAGCACCATTTTTCCACAATCGACTTTCCCTTATTTAAGAAAACTTGCAACAACTAAATATCCAGAAACTGGAATTGAAACCCTGCTAAAGGAGTGGTATGCAGATAGCCTCATGGGCCAAGCAACAGTACCAACTCTTATTATGAGCTATGATCTTTATAAAGGAACACCTGTAGAAATTAGAAGCTATCAAGAACGTTCTTTCCTAGTTAGAGATGCAGGCAGAGCAACAAGCGCTGCACCTACCTACTTTCCACCACTTATAAAAGAAGGAGAGATTTTGGTAGATGGTGGAGTTGTTGCAAATAACCCTTCCCTTTATGCCTATATTGAAGCAAAAAAACTGTATCCAAACTGCAAGAAGTTCAACATTTTATCACTAAGCACCGGGGGCCGAATCCATACCATGACAATGGAAGAGACCAAGGGCCTTTTAAGTTGGGTTGAACAAGTAAATCCCATGTACTCCTGTGCTCAAAAGCGCACAACAGACATAATTTTGCAAAGCCTACCGGAGGTAAATTATGTACGAATTGACGACCCTCTTACCTCCTCCATCAAAATGGATGATGCCAGCCAGCAAGCAATAGAAACAATGGAAGCTTTTGCAAATAAAGTAGTAGAAAAACGAGAACACGAATTCACGGAATTTGCCACAATACTAATGAATAAAACAAGGGAATAAGAATGCATCCAAAACAGGAAGAACTGGAAAACGAGCTAGCAAATCTTTGTAGAAGCTTAGACAATCATCTTGAAGATAAATATGGTCAAAAGTACAGAATTCATCCTAATAGACTCAAACGAGGCACAGGTTCAAATCCAAGATTTGATGGCCTATTTTCCACTTCTATAGCATTTTCTTTGGGTTATGGTTCAAAAACAGGCCGTGGTTACATTGTTGAAGTAGACATCAGAACCCTTGACAGAGTAACAGAAGAAGATAAAAACAATATCAACGAGGATGCCTTTAATTACATTAAAGACAACCTCAAAGTCTACCTTCCAGAAAGAGAACTGGAGCTTGTAAAAGACGGTTCAGTTATGAAAATAATTGGAGACTTCTCGCTTGGAGAAGTCTAACTTAAAAGCTTAAAGGCTTAAAAGCTTAAAGGCCCAAAGCTCCAATTGCAGCACCAATGATTGGGGAATCTTCAATCTGAGTAAATTCTACGTATCGGCCTTTAGAGGCAAGATATTCAGTAAGGTACTGAACCGTTGACTCTCTTAGATAAGGGGTTTTGTAGAAGGTTGTGCCATCAGCATTGATTAAAACAGGATGTGCCGGATCCTTACCAAAATCTGTTATAAGAACCGCAGCAGCTAGGTTAACGGCCGTAAGTTTTGCAGCCCTTTGAATATGAGCCTTCATTATCAGTTCTATGTCATTTGCCTCAGCCTTACTGCTTGAAAGTCCTTCTCCTATGTAGTTAGAAAGAATATCTTCTGAATGAGGATGGCTCAAAAAGTCGCTTAAACTTTGGGTTGTAACAGTATTACTTGTTGGAGCAAACTTATCAAACACCTCGGCAAATCTAGAGCTAAGAACACCTTCATAAACCGCAGCCCGGATAATAAACCAGGCAAGTTTTCCAAGGTATGCACCACTTATCATCTTTTCAAAGTTATAATTACTTGCATTGAGGGTTGACGCCAAAAAGTACTTATCTACATCCCCCAAACTGAAGGAAAGAGAGCCGGACTCAACATTGATAATCTGATTCTCAGAAGTTTCAATCCCCTCTGGGAGCTTTATAATGTTACTACTCTTTTCAATGTAAGCAGTGTTGGTACCGGTTCCCAAGATAAAGCCAATACAGCCATCGTATTTGTTATCTGTATTCTGAGACTGAGCTGCAAGAAGAGTGGCAACGGTATCGTTTAGAATAAGGATTTTCTTTCCTGAAACATCATGTCCACGGGAAGCCAACTCAGCAAAAAGACTCTCTCCAAGCTTTTTTCCAACAATCTCAGGAGCCTTAATTTCTTTGCTCAGAGCAAGTGGAATACCATCATGATCTGGAAGAATTTGAGCCGCATAAGAGAAGCAAAAACCAACTTTATCGCACTGGTCAATAATACGCTTAACCTCGTCTGCAAAAAGAGATATAAACTCTTTTGCCGATACCTCTTTATCTGAACCCGGCATGCGAGTCTTCTTAAATTCCTTGATTTGTGGCTTCAAATCCTTTGAAAACTCCACAATACAAGTCCTCAAATTTGTACCACCGGCATCAATAACCGCAACCTTCTGCCCAGCTCTAGGCTTTCCGTCTACAGAACAATAGCTAGGAATCATTGGAAGCGAACTCTCTTTGCCTTCAAGCCCCTTGTGCATCTCCTCCATGAAGTAAGCGCAAAGCTTGTCCATGTCAATTTCATCTGGATTAAGGTTATGTCTATTCAAGAAATCTAAAACTTTAGCCTTCATATTTTCCTCTAAACTTAAAATCTAAACTCTCCACCCTGAAATCTATAACTATTTATAGTATACTCGCCAACCGACGCAACTACAATCTCCCCGCTATCGTTTACGCTCATCATAAAATTGCCTGAAACCAAAAGCGGACGAGTCATCTTCTCCCCGTACAACCCGATATCTACTGACATCTCAATGCTTTGCCCTGTATTCATTCTGGTGGTCCAAACATTTATCACATCACTGAGAGTTGCTCCTTCAGGGTAGGTAAAATTAATAGAGCCAGAGAGCAAATAATCGCCACTGGAGTAGTTTCTGGTACTCAAAACAAGATAAACAGCAGAAACGAGGGGATCCTTCATTGTCTTGTTAAGAAAGGTTAGAAAAGACGAAAATATACCACCACCCTCGGAAGCGGGAGTTAAAGCTTCACAATATTCATAGGGATCGGCTAGAAAATAGGCTATACGAAGAGGCAGATTACTGCTTTGGCTTATGGATACCGTGCAGTTGGGAAGCGTTATGTTGGAATCTGTACAACTGGTGACAAGGGAAGCTGACAAGCAGTCCATTATTACAGTCAGAGCCTGGCTAACTTCCTCTGCGGTTGGGAGGCTCTCAGAATCTGTGGCATAGAGGCTCGTAAAGGCAAGCGATACGACTAGAAATAATATCAAGCAGCGTTTGGCCATGTACCTTAAACTATACGCCTGCTTTTACTTTGTTTTCAAGTTTTTTTGTGTTAAACTTTAAACATGGCAACATTCTTTTGGTACGATTTAGAGACTTTTGGACTTTCTCCCTTCTATGACAGAATTGCTCAGTTTGCTGGGCAAAGAACTGACCTGGATTTAAATCCTGTTGGACAGCCGGTAATTCTTTATTGCAGACTTGCTGCAGACTACGTTCCAGACCCGCAATCTTGTTTGGTTACTGGAATAACTCCACAGGAAGTTAAGGCCAAAGGAATTCCTGAAAGCGAGTTTGCTCAGAAAATTAATGAACTTTTTAGCGTCCCAAATACCTGCGTTGCCGGCTTTAATAATATAAGTTTTGATGATGAATTTATCAGAAATCTTTTTTACAGAAATTTTATTGACCCATATGAACGGGAATGGAAAAATGGCTGTTCTAGGTGGGATATCATAGATTTAGTCAGAGCTGCTCATGATTTAAGGCCGGAGGGCATTAACTGGCCGGTTTCTCAAGAAACGGGAAAGCCACTTTTTAAACTGACAGAGCTCACAGGTGCAAACAATATTGAGCAAATTGGAGCCCATGATGCAATGGTGGATGTTAATGCAACCATTGCTGTCGCAAAATTGATAAAAGAAAAGCAGCCAAAGCTCTTTAATCACTATCTGAAGCTCAGAAGCAAGATTGAAGTTAAAAACTTATTGAATCTACAAGACAATCCTAAACCACTTATTCATGTGAATAAAATTTACACAAGCCCAGAGGGTTGTTCTTCTTTAATTTTACCAATCACCCCGCATTCAAGAATTGATAATAACATTGTTTGCTTTAACCTAATGCAGGAGGTTCAGCCTCTTTTGGAAGCTACCAGCGAGGACCTTTTCAAGGTTCCTGGGGTGATGAGAATTGCAGTTAACAAGGTGCCTTTCTTGGCTCCAACCAATTGTTTAAAGACAAGAGAGGCCTACAAAAAACTTGGCATTGACGTTGACAAGTGCAATGAAAATTACAAGACAATAATGGCAAACAGAGCTCTTTTGATTGATAAAATTAGAAAGAATACCGTTGAGGAAGAGTATGATGTTCCCAACGACCCAGATTACGCCATTTACACAAAATTTTTCACAGACCATGACAAGAATTTGTTTAAAGTCATCAGATCTACTCCTCCAGAACAGCGTCTTTCTCTTAACTTAGATTTTGAGGATTCTAGGTGTTCTCAAATGCTCTGGCGCCATGTTTGCCGTAGCTATCCAAGAGTTCTAGATGCTGAAAATCTAAAAAAGTGGAAATCTTTTGCAGCAACCAGAGTTCTTTGCATTCCAAGAAACGAGATTAATGACATTCATTTTGTTCAGCGAAAGATTGAAGAAAAGCTTGCAGACACTTCTTTGGAACCTTCAAAGAAAGAAGTATTGGTTAAACTTAGAGATTACATTCTTGCTCTGAAAAAATTTCTTGGCCTTAGTTCCTAATACTATTTAAACTTTGACAGAACGTCTTTTGAGACTTACAATATGGAGTTGCTATATTACAAAACATGCTATAGGGAGATATAAGCGTGAGCTTCAATTTTTCAGTAAACAATAGCCCAAAACAGGTAGAACAAGATAAAAAACTCATCAGATACCTCAGAGATGACCTTCATTTGACCTCTGTCAAGGATGGATGTTCGGAAGGAGCCTGCGGTACTTGCACCCTTCTTGTAGATGGTAAAGCGCTGAAGGCTTGTACCCTCATGCTGTCAGATGTTGTTGGAAAATCCATCCTAACGGTTGAGGGTTTAACTGAAAGAGAAAAAGAAGTTTTCACCTATGCTTTTGGTACCGCCGGTGCAGTTCAATGTGGTTTCTGTATCCCTGGCATGGTTATTTGTGCCAAAGGACTTTTGGATCAGAACCTCAATCCTACAGAAAAAGAGATTAGACATGCCATTAGAAATAATATTTGCCGCTGTACCGGCTATGCTAAGATTGTAAAGGCCATAGAACTGGCAGCGCAGATTTTCAGAGAGGATGCTCAGATATCGGATTCTAGGAATTGGAAGATTGGAGCTCGGATTCCACGTGTAGATGTCAAGGATAAGGTGACTGGGCGTGGTTTGTATCCAGACGATATCTATGTGGATGGCATGTTGCAAGTAGTGGCGGTGCGCTCTAAGTATCCGCGAGCTAGGGTGCTGGATATAGATACGTCGCTGGCTATGGAGGCCAACGGCATTTACGGTATTTTCACGGCAGCCGATATCCCTGGCTCTATCAAAGTTGGACATCTTTTGAAAGACTGGGACGCAATGATTCCAATTGGGGGAATTACGCGCTACCTAGGTGATGTGATTTGCATTGTAGTTGGCCAAACGTATGATGATGCGCGAAAGGCAGCCAGTTTGGTTAAAGTTGACTACGAGGTTTTGCCCTTTATTGCTTCCCCGTACGAGGCCATGAAAGAAGACGCTCCAATTTTGCATGAAGAGTGCAAGACAGGTAATTTGCTGGGACATACTCACGTAGATAGAGGCCACGTTGATGAGGCGTTGGCTAACTCCAAGTATGTGCTTCATGAGCAATACTCCACCCCGTGGACGGAACACGCCTTCTTGGAACCAGAAGCAGCTGTTGCCTTTCCCCTGCCAGATGGCGGTGTGAAGATTTATTCAACAGACCAGAGCGTTTACGATACAAGACGAGAAACTGCTCCTATGCTGGATTTGCCGGCTGAAAAGGTCATTGTTGAAAACTGCTATGTAGGCGGTGGTTTTGGCGGAAAGGAAGATGTTACAGTACAACATTTTAGTGCCCTAGCAGCCTTACTGACGCAAAAGCCTTGTAAGATGAAGCTTACCCGTGCTGAGAGTATTTTGGTGCATCCAAAACGCCATCCTATGGATATGGATTTCACCCTTGGTTGTGATGAAAATGGTATCATTCAAGCGCTTTCTGCAAAGGTAATTGCTGACACTGGTGCCTATGCATCTTTGGGACTTCCGGTTTTGCAGAGAGCCTGTACCCATGCATCGGGCCCTTACAATTATGAGAATTTTAGAATTGACGGCTATGCTTACTATACCAACAATCCACCTGCGGGTGCGTTCAGAGGCTTTGGGGTAACCCAGACCTGTTTTGCCATTGAATCTATGTTAAATCACATGGCAGATATGATTGGAATATCGCACTGGGAGATTAGATACAGAAACGCAATTAGACCGGGACAGTCACTTCCAAATGGTCAAATTGTTGATAATGCAACAGGTCTTGTTGAAACCCTTGAAGCGGTCAAAGAAGAATATGAAAACAACAAATATTCCGGAATTGCCTGTGCAATGAAAAACGCCGGCGTTGGTGTTGGACTTTTGGACTTTGGTCGTGTTGATTTGGAAATCAAAGATGGCATTGTCTTAATCCACTGCGGAGGTTCCTGCATTGGACAGGGGCTTTGCACAATTCTCAAGCAGATTATCTGTGACATCACAGGTCTTGATGGCTCCTTGGTTTCTGAAGAAAAGGCAAACACCCTTAAGGCTCCTGACAGCGGAACCACATCAGGTTCCCGTCATACTACGGTCACAGGTGAAGCTGCAAGACGTGCCGCAGTAGCTTTGAAGGAAGCTTTAGAGGAAGAGATAAACAAGATTAAGGCAGCAAGTCCAAACCTTGCTCTTGGAGTAAACGATGTCCTAAAACTACTAGAAGGACGCGAATTTTACGCAGAATACCTTGCAGAAACGGATCCTTTTGGAAGTGACAAGCCACATCCAAAGAGTCATGTTGCTTACGGCTATGCAACTCAGGTTGCAATTTTGGATGAAAAAACTCATAAGATTGACCGCATTCTTGCAGCCCATGATGTGGGTAGAGCAATCAATCCAACCAACGTTGAAGGACAGATTGAAGGTGGCGTAATCATGGGTACTGGCTATGCGCTAAGAGAAAATTACCCACTTGATAAATGTAAGCCGTTAGCAAAATATGGCTCACTAGGCCTCTTCCGTGCTGATGAAGTTCCAGACATAGTTCCAATCATTGTTGAGAAAGAAGGCCTTGATATTGCAAACGGAGGCAAGGGACTTGGGGAGATTACCTCAATTCCTACCGCTCCTTGTATTGCAGACGCCTATTATCGCCTAGATGGAACAAAGCGTTTTAAGCTCCCTATTGAAAATACTCCTTATGCCCTAGAAGAACCTAGTCACATTACGCGAAAGTTTAAGAGCCTCACGGTTAACAAAAATGCCAGATGTATTGGCTGTCTTGAATGTGTCAGGACCTGTTCCAAGATTTTCTTTAAGCATGACCAGCCCTCTCTTGCCTTCCTTCAGATAAGAGAAAAGAAAGGAATTGGAAACCAAAGCGGAATTACTGGCATGATAACCCGTCCTGTCACCTGTATTCAGTGTGGACGTTGTGCTGAAGCCTGCCCTCAAGGGGCCATTAGTCGCAACCAGTTTGGCGTTCTTGTTGTTGACCTCAAGATGTGTACCAACTGTGGCAAATGCCGTGAAGCTTGCCCGTTTGGCGTCATGATTGAAGACCCAATTGCGCAGGTCTCCAAGAAATGTATTGCCTGCGGTCAGTGTGCCAAGGCTTGCCCAATGGGAGTCCTTGAGATTGCTTATCCAGAAGGTTGAAGCTTGAAGGTTGAAGGTTGTGCCTTTAGGCCACTGGGCTATAGAACAAAAATTTCACTAAGTTATTTTATACTCTTGCCATCAGAGAAGGCGTTGCCAACTTTTTGGCCCATCACAACGTAGGAGTGATGAACTGGCTCGTAAGAGATTGGTCTGAACTTGGACATGTCAAGCTTGCCGTCTTGGCCCAAAACTGCCTCGTCTGCACAAACATTGACAATATCACCAATAACAATGCCATCCTCGTTAATCTTGTCCAGCGTGCACTCAAGGGCAACCGGAAGCTGGTCAATAATTGGAGCCTCCACCTTCTGACTTGGACTTGTTGTAAAGCCGGCCTTCTGAAGCTTGTCTGCAACCTTGTTACCTGAAACAATGCCCACGTAGTCGCAAGCAGCAACGTGATCTGCATCTGCAAAGCTAACTGTAAAGGCCTTCTTCAACCCGATATTTATTGTGGTCTTATGGTCTGCACTCAAGCACAACATAATCTTATTTGTATCGTAAATGCCACCCCAAGCTGCATTCATGGCGTTAGCAGTGCCGTCCTCATTGTAAGTTGCAATAATTAGAACAGGAAGCGGAAAGGACCAAGTCTGTTTTCCAAAATCTTTTCTCATATCGTTCTCCTTTTAGTAAGAAAATCTGTTTTCACAAATTTCAGAGCCTGTTAAGGCTTGATAGGATTTTACCACAATTTGTTTGTTTATAGTATCAAAGAAAAGGGGGTACCAATTGCAAATCTATTTAAGAAGGAATTTACTGAATTATTTACTGGATATTGTTCGTCCACTAAATCCCCAAGGGATAAAAGTGCGGTGTAGCCACCTTCTTTGGAAGCAAGAAACTTCTCAAAATTATCATCATAACGTTTGATATTGCTGTCATCTTCTTCTCTCTGAAGGTGGACATCTGCTATCACGGCAAAATCCAGTTGGTCTACTTCTGAGGTTGGAATTGTAAATACATTGTTTATAAAAGGATTTTCATAAAGTGGATCTGCTAGGGATAGTACTCTGTTGCACGGCCCAAGTGAACTGACGTAGTAATGCGCGCAAAGACCAAAGAAAAAAGGAACTGTTGTTTTTACAGTTCCCTTTCCCGGACCTTCCGCCTAACAGACTTCAGATCCACTCTTTTCTAGTATAACGAGCTAAGGCATTATATCACATATTTTCAAAATTAGAATAGTAGATTTTTTTGCAAATAGAACAGCAGGAACTTAAGCAAGAACTTAAGCAATTTGTTTCATTTTTTTGTATATATTTATATGGAGATATTAGACGTTATAAGAGATACAGCCTTTAGTAAATTTGGCATTAGTATGCTTAAGCCCTACCAGATTTTGGTGATGGAAAGGATTTTGGAGCAGGAAGAGGGAGCCTTTGTCAGACATCAGCTGGTGATTTTGCCAACCGGAACGGGAAAATCGGTCTGTTTTTTGGTGCCGGCTATACTGTGTAAGGGGCTGACGGTGATTGTGTACCCGCTTTTGGCGCTGATGAACGACCAGAAGGCTAAGCTGGAGGCCGGCGGGGTAAGATGCGTGGTGCTACGAGGTGGGCAGACAAAAGAACAGAGAGCTGCGCTTTGGCGGGAGCTTGAAAGCGGGGTTAAAATTATTCTGACTACGCCGGAATCCCTTTTACAGAAACGAGTTCTAGGAAGACTAATGAGATATAAGATTAGCCTTTTTGTCATTGATGAGGCGCATGTGATTGTGCAGTGGGGGCAAAGTTTTAGACCAGAGTATTCCAATCTAAAGAAGGCCGTTTTTGAGCTTATGCCAAAGCAAGTGCTGGGGTTTACCGCTACGGCATCAGGTTCCACGGTAGAGCAGATTTGGCAAAAGCTTTTTCCTGCTAAACCCCTTGTAGTGCGGGCAGACGCGGACAGGGAAAATATAGTGTATTCTGCATATCCCACATGGGATAGGACGCAAGGTGTAGTGGATATTCTGCGGACTTGCCAGAAGCCTGCGCTGGTTTTTTGCCGGACTAGACATGAAGCGCAGCAGGTGTGCTATGACGCGCTCAGGGATTTGCGAGGCTACAATTTCCCCATTAAATTTTATCACGCAGGGCTAACTAGAGGCGAGCGAGAGGCGCTGGAAAAGTGGTACAGTAAAACGATAAATGGTGTTCTGGTAACAACTTGCGCTTTTGGAATGGGCATTGACGTCAAGTCCATCCGCACCGTAATTCATCACAAACTGCCCAAAACAGTGGAAGAGTATTTGCAGGAATCGGGCCGCGCGGGAAGAGATGGCCTAATGTCCGTGGCGTGGGTTTTGCGCAAACTTGGAGACGACGAGGCGGGCAACCCCGTGGCAGCTATCTTTGCCGGCTCCTCGTGCAGGCGCCAAGCACTTTTGAGCGTATTAGGCCAGCACAAAACCGATTGCATTGGCTGTGATGTGTGCCTTAATACCGTACTGTCAACTGTTAATGGCCAGGAAGTGTTGGAGGATTTGACTAAAAGATATCCGTTTTCTTTTGCCCTAGAAGAGGCTGCACAACTTGTTACAGGCAATAGAAATATAGCCTTAGCTGGCTATGATGAGAGATTTAATACTTTTTTTGGAACCCTGAAAGATTGGAATTGCAGGCGCCTCAAAATTGCCATTAAATATGCTTGCGATACAAAGGCTGTAAAAATTGGCTATGTAGAGTTCTTAAACAAGGGGAAATTACTATACCCCTCTTCCATTCCGTTATATAATTTCCTAGCACGTGTTTTAGGGAGGCTGAACAATGGATATTGTTGGATTATACGGAAAAGGCGCAAACTCAGAGAAAGTTTTGGAAAGATTCTCGGCTTTAGAGAAAAAGCACGTTGAACTTTTTGGGACCCTACCAGAGGCTCTTTTTTCCACTTCTGGAAGAACTGAGCTTGGGGGAAATCATACAGACCACAATCACGGCAGAGTTATTGCTGGTTCTATAAACTTGGACACCATTGCAGCAGTTCATGAAGTTATGGATTACACAGTAACTATAATTAGTGACGGTTACGCTCCTATTTGTGTTGATATTTCAGATTTAAATGTAAATCCTGCCGAATTTGGCACAACTCAGGCTCTAGTACGCGGGGTTGCTGCTGCTATTGTTAAACGAGGCGGATGTCTTGGTGGCTTTGCTGCCAACATTTCCTCCAGCGTCTTTAAGGGCTCCGGTCTAAGTAGCTCCGCTGCCATTGAAGTTTTAATTGGAACTATTTTCAACTCCCTTTTCAACGAGGACAGATTCTCCACAACTGAAGTTGCAATCATGGGACAGGAGGCAGAGAACCTCTACTTTGGTAAGCCAAGTGGCCTTATGGACCAAGTTGCCTGTGCTAACGGTGGCATTGTTGGAATTGATTTTAATGACACCTCAAAGCCTATTATTACTCCTATAGCTATAGACTTTGCAGATTACGGCTTTGATTATGTAATTGTTAACACAAAAGGAAGCCATGCAGACCTTACTGACGACTATGCCGCTATACCTTCTGAAATGAAGGCTGTTGCCAAGTTCTTTGGCAAAGATGTCCTAAGAGACGTAGATGAGGCACTTTTCTTTGATAATATTGCAGAATTACGCCATCATATAAAGAATGATAGAGCTATTCTTAGGGCCTATCATTTCTTTAGAGAAGATGCTTGTGTTGAAAAAATGTTACATAGCTTAGCTTCGCAAGATTTTAAGTCTTATCTTGCTTTGGTTCAAGAAAGTGGCCAATCTTCTTTCAATTATCTTCAGAATATTTACTCTTCAAAAAATGCTTCTGAGCAGGGCATTTCCCTTGCCTATGCTTGGTCTAATTTATTCTTTGAAAGCAATGGCCTTATTCAGGATTCAAGCTATGATGGAGCCTTCAGGGTCCAGGGCGGTGGCTTTGCCGGAACTATTGAAGCTTATATTCCACAGGATAAAACTTCAGCCTACATCTCCCACATGGAGAAGTTATTTGGCTCAGATTCCTGTGTACGTCTTGCTATCAGAAAACTTCCAACAATGAGAGTTAAATAATCTGAGGCATCTAGCCTCAGGTTATAAAAAAAGACTCCTAGCTTGGGAGTCTTTTTCTTTAAAGTTATATTAAATTGCCAAATTATACGAGCTTCTCAACCTTTCCAGCTCTGAGGCATCTTGTGCAAACCTTAATTGTTCTTGGTGATCCGTCAACCAATGTCTTAACAGAAACGATATTTGCCTTGAAGACTCTCTTGGTTGTGACACCGATATGCTGACCAACACCGCCCTTCTTCTTTGGCTGTCCTTTTCTTGTAACTACGTTACCAGTAATTGTACCTTTTCCACAAATCTCACATCTACGTGCCATAATATATCCACCTTAAATTAGCGTCATTTGAAGTTCGTTGCAGAGCAACGTATTGAAGTTATCAAATTATTCGGTTTGTGTAAAGTGCTTAGGCTCAATAAACCTTATTGAAAAAAGAGATTTAAACTTATTGACCTAAAATGTTCAAATGCTTATACTCCATTAGTGCATCGGGGCGTTGCCTAGCGGCTATGGCGCCTGCTTTGGGAGCAGGATATCGGAGGTTCGAGTCCTCTCGCCCCGAAAACAAAGAGACCTACGGTTAACCGTAGGTCTTTTGTTTTTTAGGGCTC
>CAVCYP010000009.1:0-46058 GCA_963606545.1 Sphaerochaetaceae bacterium | reverse complement strand
CCTATCTTTATTTCTATGAAATGAATATTGATCCTAGCAATCCAGCAATGGAAGGCCGCGACAGATTCGTTTGCTCAAAGGGGCATGCAGGTCCTGCAGTCTATGCAACGCTTGCAGAAAAAGGCTACTTCCCAAAAGAATGGCTCATGACGCTCAACCAGGGCGGCACAAACCTCCCAAGCCACTGCGATATGCTCAAGACTCCTGGAATTGACTTTACAACAGGCTCTCTTGGACAGGGCGCAAGTGCCGCAGTAGGCATTGCCTTGGGCCAGAAAATCAAAGGCGAGACCTCTCACACCTATCTAATGCTTGGCGACGGCGAGAGCCAAGAAGGACAGGTCTGGGAAGCAGCAGAATTCGCCTCCACCCAAAAGCTGGGCAACCTCATTGCCTTCACAGACTTCAACCGCCAGCAGCTGGACGGCTACACTGAAGACATCATTTGCATGGATAATATAGATACCCGATGGCTTGGCTTTAACTGGCACGTACAGAGAATCAACGGCCATGATTTCAAACAAATTGACCAGGCTGTCCAATGCGCAAAGGCGGTCAAGGACAGACCAAGTATGATTATTCTTGATACTGTAAAGAGTAAAGGTTACTTACCTGGTGAAGGTATTAAGGCTAACCACAGCATGACAGTAAGCCACGAAGATGAAGAAAGAGCAATTGAAGCTCTCTTGGGAGGTGCAAAATGAGAGACACATCTGATATCGTAAACATGAGAGATGCAATGAATTTTGCTATCTTGGATCTTGCAACTGAGCATCCTGAGGTAGTCCTCCTTGATGCAGACCTTGTCAGCTGTATTGGAAGTTCCAACTTCTTTAAGCAGTTCCCTGAGCGGGCTTTTAACTGTGGTATTGCAGAAGCCAACATGGTTGGAGTTGCTGCTGGTCTTTCTTCAATGGGTTTTGTCCCCTTTGCTCACTCTTTTGGAGTTTTTGCTTCCAGAAGAACCTATGACCAGTTCTTCCTCTCTGTTAACTACGCAAAAAGAAGAGTTCACCTCATTGGCACAGACCCCGGGGTTACAGCTCAGCTCAACGGCGGAACTCATATGCCGTTTGAGGATGTAGGCCTTATGAGACTCATTCCAGATCTCATTGTTCTAGATCCTTCTGATACTCAGAGCTGCTATGAGCTGGTTCGTCAGGCTTATGAAAGTGGTCACAGTTCCTATACCAGAATCCGCAGAAAGGGTGCAACTCACCGTTATCCAGTAGGAACAAAGATTGAACTTGGAAAGGGAATTGTTCTCAAAGAAGGTTCTGATCTTACTATTGTAGCAACAGGAGAAACCCTTGTTGGTGAAGCTGAAAAAGCCTGGGATTTGCTTAAAGCTAAAGGCATTTCTGCTAGACTTATTGATCTTCACACCATCAAACCTCTGGATACAGCTCTTATTGAAAAAGCTGCCAAAGAAACAGGTCATATTCTTGTTTGTGAGAACTGCCGTTATGCAGGTGGTGTTGGCGAGGCTATTGCTGCACACCTTGCAAAGACCTGTCCAACCAAGATGGATTTTGTCAATGTTGGTGAAAGATTTGGTGAAGTTGGAAAGCTTGACTATCTGTTAAAGGCTTTCCATTTTACTGCTGAGGATATTGCAGCTAAGGCGGAAGCTTTAATTAAATAAATTCCCTATTTCTTTGAAGACTGCGCGTTTTTGAGCATCTTCACAGCCATTCCAGGGTTTATTTAGGTTTTCACTTTTATAGTGTTCCGTCATATACCAAAGGTCATGAGCTACTCTTTCTAGATTCCTTTCTTGAAGGTCGCTCATGGCTTTTGCAAATTCTTTTTGCTGTTTTGAATCCAATGCCTCAAGAGAAAGCTCAAGAATTTTTGTCATGTGAACAAGGCAGAATCCTTTGGATTTTGAGAAAGCTTCTCTAAAGTTTTGGTCTTGGCCCCAGAGATAGGCAACTGTGAAACAATATCTATTGAGGCGGTCTTCCATTCGTTGACATATAAGACAATTGTTGTCTCTAACTCTGTTGTTTATGGTTGTTGATAGCTTAGCTACTGTTTTCTTTAAGTTATGGGTGCTTTTTAAATCTACGAGAGAACTTTTAAGCTGGTTTCTGGTTTCTGCAAAATGAGATTCCCAAAGAACCGCCATTGCATTTGGACTTCCGCTTTGAACCAGCAAGGTGGTGTGTTTCTGGCAAAAGCCAAGGTTGTTCACTTTGACTCTGGTTTCTGGGTTCATGACAGAGGCCCCAAGATAGAATTTCAAAGAATCCTGCTCTGCCTGTTGCATTAGGTCACAAAGAAAACATTCTGATTCACTTGTTATTCCATCCCAGACGGGGATTGTTTCTAGTTGATATTTAATACCCATTATTTTTTCTTCTTTAGGATTTTCTCTAGGGAAAGTTGTCCGTTGTCAGCTTCCCCCGTACTTGTTATTCGTTTTCTGATAGGCTCCATAATGAGAAGATTTCTATCAAAGTGATAATATTCAATGCCGTTTTCATTTGCCACATAGACTAGGATGTAGCTTTTCTGTGGCATGAAAGAAAGGGCTGTAACATAGTCGCAGCCCATGCTTTTTATGTTTGCTAACTCTGCTTGCTCTGCCTCTGTTAGGTAGTCGTTTTTACAGACGATAGAGAGTAAATGATGGCCTGTCTGGCGATTATGCAATAAAATATCGGGGTTAATTGTCTTTTTAGACCTTGATATGACGGGGCAGAGGTCTACGGAGTACGGGGTGGGTGTACCAAGTTGTTCTTGCAGATGGACGGCTAAGGCGTGGGCTAGTGCTAGGCGGTTGCGGGGCCAAGAGTAGAGAATTTGGTCTTGTTTTTCAAGACAGATGAGAGCCTTAGTGAAGATGTCAAAAACTTTGATTTTGCTTCTCGTGGTCATGGCTTAAGTTTAACAGCAAATTGGCGTTCACGCAATTTATAAAAAAGGCCACAACGTACTGTCGTGGCCACTTTAATCTTTTTGAGAACTTATTTCTCTTCATCCTTTTTGATAATCAGGTGAAGTTCATCCAGCTGCTTCTGGTCTACATCGTTTGGACAATCGTCCATTGGAGAGACGGCAAAGCTGTTCTTTGGGAAGGCTATGACTTCCTTGATTGAAGTTTGCTCTGCCATAATCATGACCATACGGTCAATACCAGGAGCAATTCCTCCGTGTGGTGGTGGTCCAAACTTAAAGGCATTAAGCAGGAAGCCAAACTTCTTTTCTGCCTCTTCATCTGAGAAGTTGCAAATACGGAAGATTCTCTTCTGAAGCTCAATGTCATGGATTCTTATGGAACCGGAAGCACATTCGTAACCGTTACAAACCATGTCGTACAAGTCTCCACGAACCTCTCCAGGATTCTCTTCAAGAGTATCAATGTACTGGGCCTGTGGCATACTGAACATATGGTGTGCAGCTTCCCAGTGACCTTCGTCTTCGTTGTACTCAAACAGAGGGAAGTCAACAATCCAGCAGAAGGCAAAGCCTGGTTTTATGATGCCAAGGTCTTTTCCAAGCTTGGATCTGATAGCACCGGCGGAGGCGCAACACTTTTTCCAGTTTTCATGTGCAACCAGGAGAATGACATCACCTTCTTTTGCACCCATGAAGTCACAGACTTCTTTTTCGTGACCGGCAAAGAATTTTGCAGCGCTTCCGGAAAGCGCGTTGTTTGCACCAACTTTGAGGAAGGGAACAAACTGAGCGCCGTAAACTTTAGCGGCGGCTGCAATCTCATCAAGATATTTTCTTGTGAAGTCAAAGCCTTCTGTTTTTGGTGCACAAATAGCCTTAACGTAGCCTTTGTTGGCTAAAATTGTCTTATAAGCCTCAAAAGAGGACATCATTACAAGCTCTTTGGCATCCTTGATTTCACAGCCAAATCTGAGATCTGGCTTGTCGCAACCATAGGTGTTCATTGCATCATAGTAGTCAATTCTTCTGAAGTGGGCTGGAAGCTCATAGTTCATGACTTCCTTGAAGACGTGGCCAAAAAGTCTTTCCATAAGAGAAAGGATGTCGTCTCTCTTAACAAAGCTCATTTCAACGTCAAACTGAGTGAACTCCAGCTGTCGGTCTCCTCTGGCATCTTCATCTCTGTAGCATCTTGCAATTTGGAAGTATTTGTCAAAGCCACTGACCATGAGAAGCTGTTTGTAAAGCTGTGGGCTCTGTGGAAGGGCATAGAACTTTCCAGGATATTTTCTTGATGGGACAAGGAAGTCTCTGGCGCCTTCTGGAGTTGATCTAATGAGAGTTGGGGTTTCAATCTCATAGAAGCCTTCAGTGTACATATACTCTCTGATGGCCTTGATAAACTCATGTCTGAGTTTAATTCTATCCTGCATGCCACTGGAACGCAAATCAAGGAATCTATACTTGAGTCTCAAATCTTCATTAGCAGCGTTTTCGCTGTCAATCATAAATGGAAGAGTTGCACACCTGGACAAGATAGAAATCTTTTCAGCCTTGACTTCAACTTCACCGGTTGTCATCTCAGGGTTAACCATATTTTCAGGTCTGCGTCTTACAATACCTGTAACCGCAATGCAGTATTCCATCCTGAGCTCTGAAGCGGTCTTCTGAAGCTCAGGGCTAGCATCATCATCTACGACAACCTGGGTAATGCCATACCTATCTCTAAGATTGATGAAATGAAGTGCACCATGGTTTCTATCCCTATGCACCCAGCCGTTGAGAACAACAGTCTTTCCCGCGTCAGCTGCTCTGAGCTGTCCGCATGTTACAGTACGCTGATCAAAATTCATGCTAAGTACCTCTTTGAGCACCAATTGTAACATTATGAATTTTGTCATTCAAGATAAGAGATAGGTTTTATGTTTTAATGTAGCGGGAAATTGTGTAGAATAATTCAGTATAGCTTGCAGAGGTGAGATGTGAAAAAGGCCCATATAACCCAGATATTCATATTAATAGCAATGGTGGTGCTCCTTTCTTCTTGTTCCACAATTAAAGTGGAGTTTGTTAGGTCTAAGATGGGACTTAGCAGGGCAGAGCTTAAAGAGCTAAAAAAAACCATGGACCCAGATACTGAACTTTCAGATTCGTCCGCGGTAGCCGTTTATATGATGAATACTTACATGAATCAGGACGGCACTTTTAAGGGACAGCCAGAGCCTGTTCTCTCTGAAAAGCGTGAAACTAGGACCATTGAGCTAACAAATTGTACCCTTTGGGTAGCCTATCCCAAGAAAGGGAACTCTGAAAAGACTGAAAAACTTCCGGTTCTTTTTTATGCACATGGTGGGGGTTATTACAGCGGAAGCTACCTTACCTATCAGTCTTTTATGGGAGAGTTTGCAGACCGGCTAAAGGCTGTGGTATTTTTTGTGGACTATCGGCTTGCACCTGAGAATAAGTTTCCGGCGGGCGTTGAAGACGTGTGGGAGGCGTATTGCTACATGCTAGAGCATGCAAGTCAGTACGGTGGGGATGCAAGTAAGGTGGCAATTGCTGGAGATTCGGCGGGGGCCAATTTTGCGGCGGGCCTAGCAATTAGGCTCAAGGAAAATGACATGGAGCAACCTTCTTGCGTGGTTTTGATGTATCCAAGTTTGACGGTGGAAGGGGATATTAAGGCTTCTCATTTGCTGTTTGGTGGCTTTGACGGGCGTAAAGTTATGCTGGGAAGTAGGTTGATGAGTAAGATTATAGATGACTACTTGGAGAGCCCAGAGGACGCCTATGAGCCCTATGCCTCGCCGCTTTTGATGCTTCAGGGTACTTTGACAATTGAAGGCTGGGAAAACAAATACGCAAAGTGCGCCGTTGAGCTGGACAAAGACGGCACCTACCAGCTGGCGGATCACTTAATCCAAGTTGCCGGGGCCGATAGTCTTAGAGATGACGGCGTTATGTATCACGCCATGCTTACTACCCTTGGAACAGCTTCCACGCTTCATAATTATAAGAATACAATTCACGGCTTTGTGCAGTTCTATCAGCTTATTTCAGAAGGCGAGGCTGCGCTAAAGGAAGCCTGTAACTACATAAAGGATCACTGGAAATGAGTACGTTATACGTTGTGGCAACGCCAATTGGAAATCTAGAAGACATCACGCTTCGTGCAATCCGAGTTTTAAAAGAGGCAGATGTTATTGCCTGCGAGGATACTAGACATACGCAGATGATGCTGACGCATCTTGAAATCACAGGCAAGCGCCTTATTGCCTGCCATGCCCACAATGAGGCAACTTCAAGTGTTGGTATAGTTAATCTTTTGTCTCAAGGCCAGACGGTAGCCTACGTCAGTGACGCCGGCACTCCTGGGGTAAGTGACCCGGGAAGTAGGGTGGTTCGCGCAGTAAGGGAAGCAGGTTTTACAGTTGTCCCAATTCCAGGGGCTAGTGCCTGTATCACCCTCATTAGTGCTGCCGGTATGGCAGGAAAAACGTTTACTTTTGAAGGTTTTTTGAGCCCAAAAAGTGGAAGACGCAAGACAAGAGTAAAAGAACTTTTGGCGCGCAATGAAACTTTCATTATCTATGAGTCTCCTTTTAGAATTGAAAAACTTTTGGAGGAGTTGTGTGAGCTTTGCCCTGACAGGACTATTGTTCTTGGTAGGGAGCTGACAAAGGCTTTTGAACAGATTATTAGTGGTACTCCTACAGAGGTTAAGGCTAATCTTAAAGTGGTTAAGGGCGAGTTTGCTCTTTGTGTTTTACCGCAGGGAAAGGAAGCTTCAGATGATAACGAAGAAGAAGCTTGAATCGCTTAAAGAAAGGACTAGGCTTAGAAAGATATCTATAATCTTGCATCAAGCTGCGTTTGAAGTAAACGCCGGACGGGAAGCGGATTGGGAATACCTAAATGATGTCCTATCTTTAACAAACTATGAAAAAATTGACCCCTCTCTTGATGCTCAGACTCTTGTTGTCAAACTTGAGGATATTAGCAAAGACTTATTGAAAGTCCTTGGGGCTGAGCCTTCTGACTGGGATTTTAGGGATTCTTCTACAGGTACTTTGGATGCTACAAGTCGCGTTCTTCAAGACAAGATTCTTGTTTTAGATAGAATCCGTAGTCCTTACAATGTTGGTGCTATCTTCAGAAGTGCAGACTCTTTTGGTATTAGTAAGATTATTCTGGTTGAAGGTACAGCTTCTCCAGAACATGTTAGAGCACAACGTACTTCAATGGGGACAACTGCCACTGTAGCTTGGTCTTTTATGAGTGAAGCAGAAGTTGTGGACTTTTTAAAGACGTATGATCCTAATGAGATTCTGGCCCTTGAAGTGGGCGGAGAAGCTATTAATACCTTTTCCTTTCCAAAGCGGGGGGTTGGAATTCTTGGCTCTGAGGAGTTTGGAATTAGTCCTGCAGTATTAGCCTGCGCTGGAAAAAGAGTTTCCATTCCTCTTGGTGGTAGCAAGGGGTCTTTGAATGTTTCCGTTGCTGCCGGAATTTTCCTACAGCATTGGTTCTCGTGTTAAAATGGTAAAATTTACCAAATATTCTCTTTTGTGCCTGGCTTGTTTTTAATGGCTTTTAATAATTTGTTATCTAACAACAAATTGTGTAAACTTGGCACGGGTTTTGCTCTATAGTTGGTGTCCACCTGGACGCTACAGGAGAAGCAAAATGAAAACATTTAAAAGAATTCATGACATTTTTAGTTCAAACGTTAATCATGCCTTAGACAAGATGGAAAATCCAGCCAAGCTGATTCGCTATACCATTACAGAGATGGAGGAAACTTTGGAAAAGGCAAAAGCAAGTGCAACTGAAACCAAATGTACCATCAAGGGGAGAGAAAGAGCTTTAGAGGAGTGTAAGACCGCAGCAACCAGATGGGAGATTAGAGCCCAGATGGCGGTAAAGAACGGAAAAGAGGAACTAGCCAAAGAAGCAATTTCTGAAAGACAGAAGACCTCTGCAAAAGTTAAGGAAATTGAAGAAGAATTGGTAACCCTTAGAGAGATTTCTGCAAGTCAGGAAGTTCAAATTGTAAAACTTTCAGAAAAGCTTCAGGAGGTTAAAGCCAAAGAGAGAACCTTAATTGCCAGAGCAGAGCACGCAAAGGAAAAGCTTGAGATGGAAAAGCAGATCAACGCCTTTGATTGTTCAGCTGCTATTAAGCGTTTTTCAGAGATGGAAGAGAAGGTTGAGAGACTTGAAGCAGAAGCTTCTGTTGCAACTCAGACTAGCAAGGTTGAAGCTTCCTTTGCTAGCCTAGAAAAAGATGCCAGTGTTGAAACTGAGTTCAACGAGCTGAAAGCAAAGTATGCTAACTAAGTTATTTTTTGTGCTTTCTATATAGACCTCTGAATTGGTCATAAGAAAGCTCCATAAGCGCGGCAGCCTCTTTTTGGTTGCCGTTTGCTTGTTTTAAGGCTCTTTCAAGAAGATTCTTTTCAATGGCTTCTTTTGTGGCATTGAGCTTATTAATTGGGATGTTGTCATAAAATTGGGCCATTGTTTGAGGCTTTTCTGTCAGAAGAGAGGGGCTTGTAAGCGGAGCTGGAGCTACCGTCTCTGTCATCAGATTTTTTGCTTTAAACGGATTAACGAAAGGATCTAATTGAAGTGAAGAAATTACATCCCCTTTGCTTCTGTAAACCGCTCTTTCAATGACATTTTTTAATTCACGTACGTTGCCAGGCCAAGAATAAGAAAGCATTTGGGCTTGAACTTCTTCAGTGAAAATTATGGGCTCTGAAATGCCACATTCTAAAGACATACGAGATGCAAAATAGTTGGCAAGCAGGAGAATGTCTTCTCCTCTTTCTCTTAATGGTGGAACAAAAATTACCTCAAAACTCAGCCGGTCTAACAAATCTTCTTTGAACTTTCCTTGGGCGCACAGCTCTTTTAAATTTGCATTTGTGGCACCAATTATTCTTACATCGGCTTCATGGGTTATAGAAGAGCCAACTCTTTCATAGGTCCCATATTCAACAACTCTGAGAATTTTTTCCTGTACTTGCATTGGAATATTTCCAATTTCATCCAAGAAGAGAGTTCCGCCTTGAGCTTCTTCAAATCTACCTTTTCTGGTTTTGTTGGCCCCGGTGAAGGCTCCTTGTTCATAACCAAAAAGTTCACTTTCTATTAGAGAAGGAGCAAGGGCTGCACAGTTAAGAGTTACAAGATTCTTTTGCCAGCGCTTGGAAAGGTAATGAAGTCTGCTGGCGGCAAGTTCTTTTCCACTTCCGCGTTCTCCAAGAACAAGAACACTCCTATCTACCGTTGCAGCTTCTGCAATGCGGTGCAGAAAATCGAGAAAAACTTCAGATTCACCAATGTAGTTTTCAGCGGGACGTTCCATGTGGTAAAATTTACCATAAAAGGTTAAAATAACCAAGAGAAACAAGCAAAAAGGGCACAAAATAGGGCAAAAACAGTTAAAAACGGCTTGGCACGGAATTTGCTACTTAAAAGGTGTAAAAATACGAAGGAGATTTATCATGGGAGTTTTTTCTAGATTTCTTGATATTGTAAATTCAAACATTAATTCACTTTTGGATCAGGCAGAAGACCCAGAGAAGATGATTAAGCTTATGATTAACGAGATGGAAGATACCATCATTGAGATTAAGACCAATTGTGCTTCTGTCATAGGTTCTAAGACCTCTGTTGATAGAAAAATTAAAGAGCTTGAGGCTTTGATTGCTCGCTGGCAGTCCAGGGCAGAACTTGCAATTGCAAACGGCAAAGATGCGCTTGCAAAGGAAGCCTTACTTGAGAAAAAGAAGCTTTCAGAAGCTTTAGCACAACTAAAGGAAGAGGCTCAAAAGTACAACACAGCAATTGAAAAATATAAGGCGGATCTTGCACAACTAGAAGAAAAGATGGCCAGTGCAAAAGAAAAGTATAAGAAAATGAGAGAGGAAAGCCAAAAGGCAAAGGCACAGGAGACGACTTCAAAGACTTCTTATAGCTATAGTTCAACCAACAAGCCTTCCGGCAAAACTGAAGATCCAATGGAGCGTTTTAACAAGATGGAAGAGCGCATTGACAGGATGAAGGCTCGTAAGGAACAAGAGCAAGAGCAGGCTAAGGAAGCTGAGGACATAGAGCAGAAGTTTAGAGACTTGGAAGAACTGGATGCAATTCAAAAAGAACTTGATGAATTGAAAAAGAAAATGCAAAGTAATTAAAATTAGGAAGGCAAAATACTATGGCAACAAAAAGACTGTACAGATCAAAAAATGGTGATATTTTTGGTATATGCAAGGGCATTGCACAGTGGAAGGATTTTCCTGTGGATTATGTTAGACTTGCTTTTATTCTTATTGCTGTTTTTACAGCAATCTTTCCCTGTATAATCATTTATTGTGTTCTTGCTTTTATCCTTCCAGTAAATCCCTATGAAGAGGAAGAAGGCGACAATGGTTCAAAGAAATATAAGCTTAACCCTGAGGACTATACCTGCAACACTGAAGATAGCGAACAGGAAGAGAGAAAAAAGAAGGAAAACGACTGGGATTCTAGGTTTTATTCTGGAAAATAATGTCGGAATAAATGTCGGGATAAATGACGGAATAAAAGAGGAGATGCCGGGGCGCGTTTTGGCTTTCTTGGAGAAAAATCCAACTGCAAGCGCGGCAAAGACTGCTTTGGAGGTGGGACTGTCTGCAAGACAAGTGGAGAGAATTATTGCAAGGCTAAAGCAAGAAGGCTGTCTACAAAGAGAAGGCTCGAACAAAACCGGAAGCTGGAAGGTAATCAAATGAAGCTCTACCTGATGGATATTTCGCAGCTCAAAGCGGAAGATATTGCCAACCTTTCAGAACAAAGACAGGCAAAAGCAAATAAATACATCTTTGAGCGGGACAGAAAGCTTTCTCTAGCAGTTGGCGTCCTCCTAGACCGCGGGCTAAAAGAATACGGTCTCAGAGAGCGCGATGTCGTTTTTGCCTATGGCCCGTGTGGAAAACCTTACTTGAAAGACTATCCAGCCATCCAGTTCAACGTATCGCATTCACAAGACTTGGCCATAGCTGTCTTTTCAAAAACCGATATTGGTTGTGATGTAGAGCTCTTACGGCCTTACGACAAAGCTATTGCCCAAGAAGCCTTCACGCCAAAGGAAAGAGAGCTGCTTGATTCTGCTGAGGATAAAGACAGCGCCTTTACACAACTTTGGGTAATGAAGGAAAGTTATCTCAAGGCTATAGGAACGGGGCTTAAAACTGAGATGAATTTGCTAAATATTGACAAAACTAGATGGAAAATAACTAGCCAAAAATACAATAATTACTACATTGCCATATGTGAGGAGTCAAAAAATGAGTAACACAGATAACCAGTATTTTATTTCAAAATTATCGGGCCTAGATGTAGACTCAAATCTTTTGATAGATTTTCCAGATAACGCCGTAACGGATGAATATAAGACGCTTACCCTTAAGGGCAAACTTCAAGGAAAAGAGAGCCAAAACACTCTTATGGCTGCTTTTGGATATGCTTTGGGAAAGGCAACAGCTCAAAAAGAGGCTTTTTTTCTTTCTGAGGCGCTTGGAAGTGCAACAGCCATACCCCATTATTTGAAATTCTCAGAGGATATGAGCGTGGAAGAATTTCTAAGTCTTACAGCAAAGGACTTTGATGAAGATAGCGCACATGCTTCTTTCTCCTACGAAGAACTTAGAGAAGAGCTTGACCTTAAAACCGACGTAATCTACGGAAAAGCAGATAATATAAACTGTAATCTAAGTCTCGCAGTTTCAGGCAAGGATGTTTCTATTAAATATAGAAAATGTCTTTACAGTGAAGGAAATATTAAAAGATTTGCCAAGCTTTTTGTTGCAATAATCAAGGGCTTTTCAACGGCTAAATTTTTAAAAGACCTTGAGCTTCAGAGTGATGAGGATAAAGCCTTAATAGAAGAATTCAATAACACAGAAACTCCGCTTGTGGAGTATCCCACAATTGTGAGACTTTTCAGGCAGCAGGCTCAGAAGACGCCAGATAAAGTTGCTGTGGTGTTTAAAAATAATCGGCTTACTTATTCTCAATTAGATGACTTGTCGGACCGAATTGCGGCGTGGATTTCCAAGCAGGGGATTGGAAAGGGCCATTTTGTTTCTATTATGATTGACCGGTCTCAGTGGATGCCAGTTACGGCTTTGGGCGTGCTTAAAAGTGGGGCAGCCTATCAGCCTTTGGATCCTAATTATCCAGAGGAAAGGTTGAATTTCATGGTGAAAGATTCGGGGGCAAAGGCGCTGATTGCGGACCAAAAGCTTCTTCAGCTTTTGCCAGACTATGAGGGTAAAATACTTCTCACAGAGGAAATAGAGCAGCTTGAACCGGCTACTGCTGTAGCAGAGCCAGAGCCTGAAGATACTTTAATTCTTCTTTATACTTCTGGTACTACGGGGACGCCTAAGGGGGCCATGCTCAGTGAGAAAAATCTTGTAAATTACTGTGCTGGCTATACAAAACTCGTTAACTTGACTGAAAATAGCAGGGTTGCAGCGTACGCTTCTTTTGGCTTTGATGCCAACATGATGGACACCTATCCAACGCTTTTATGTGGTGCAGAGCTTCACATTCTTGCAGAGGAGATAAGGCCTGACCTTTTGGCTTTAGATGAGTATTTTGCGGTAAATAAGATTACTCATGCCTTTATGACTACCCAAGTGGGCCGTCAGTTTGCTCTTTTTACCTCTGCAAAAAGTCTTAAATACCTTTCCGCTGGAGGCGAGAAGCTTACTCCGTTGACCCCTCCCAAGGGCCTTAATTTTTTCAATCTCTATGGCCCAACAGAATGCACCGTTGCCGTTACAAACTTCAAAGTTCTCTCTGACAGCAAGCTACTTCCAATTGGAAAACCTTTTGGAAACGTTAAGCTTTATGTGGTTGATTCAGAACTAAGACCTCTGCCGGTGGGACAAGCTGGAGAGTTGTGCATAACCGGACTTCAGGTAGGAAAGGGCTACTATCAAAGACCGGAAAAGACAAGCCAAGTCTTTATTACTAATCCATTTAGTCAAGACAAGGATTATCAAGTTCTTTACCGCACTGGCGATATTGTCAGATGGCTTGAGGACGGAAATATTGAGTTTATCGGTCGCCGGGATAGCCAAGTCAAAATCAGAGGCTTTAGAATTGAGCTTACAGAAGTTGAGAAGGTTATAAGAGACTATCCGCCAGTGAAGGATGCTACAGTGGCTGCCTTTGATTCCCCCGCAGGAGGAAAGTACATTGCCGCCTACGTGGTGTCTGACCAAAAGATTGACGTGGAAAAACTTAACGCCTTCATTCGTGAGCGCAAACCGGACTACATGGTCCCTGAAGTCACAATGCAGCTAGACAAAATCCCACTTACCACCAATCAAAAGGTCAACCGGCGGGCTCTACCTCTGCCGGAAAGGAAAACTGGCGAGTACGCTGCACCTAAAACCGATATTGAAGAGAAGATTGCTCATTTTGTTTCTAAGCTCTGTGGTGGTGTAAAGATAAGTGTTAAGGCAGAGCTTGAAAGTGCAGGCTTAACAAGTATCGGGGTAATTCAGTTGACTGCGTTCATGAAGCGTGAATTTAACGTGCCGCTTCAGATTGCGGATTTGAAAAATAACGGGACAATTGAGAAGCTTGCGGCGTTCATTGGTTCTTCAGAGCAGATGAAGGAGAGGGAGAAGCAGGTTTTCTATCCTATATCTGAGACTCAGAAGGGAATTTTTAGTGCCTGTTTGGCTAATCCGGATTCCACGCTGTATAACATTCCTTTTGTCTTTAAGCTGGATAAGAAGGTGGACGTTGAAAGGCTTAAGGCTGCGGTGATTACCGCTGTAAATGCGCATCCGTATCTCAAGACTATACTTATAGTTAACCAAGATGGCGAGGTCAAGGCGGTAAGGCGGGATGAGGCTAAGATAACGGTTGGGGAGGTCCAGGTAGACAGCCTTCCGCCAAGAGAGACCCTTGTTCAGAGCTTTAGCCTTACGGAAAAAGAGCTTTCTAGATTTGCCTTTTTCTTTACTAAAGAGGGCACCTATTTCTTCCTGGATATTCATCACATAATCTTTGATGGGACTTCTTTTGTGATTTTCCTTGAGGATATTGAGAAAGCTTACCGGGGAGAGGAAGTTGAGGCAGAAAGTTATACGGCCTTTGAGTATGCTCTAGATGAGGCAGAGGCCCAAGCTAGTCCAAAATATGCTGAAGCCAAGGCTTATTATGATGCAATCTTTGCAGGCCTAGAGGAAACTAATTATCTTCCTCTAAGCGATGTCCACGAAGGGACTCCGGCGGAATTTAAGGACTTTGTTTTAACGTCTGAGATTCCTCATGAAAAGATGAAAAAATGGTGCCAAGAGCACGCAGTTAGTGAAACTGCAGTTTTCAATACTGCCTTTGGCTACACTCTGAGCCGTTACAACGGAACAAAAGAGGCTGTCTATGCTACTGTCTACAACGGCAGAAGTGACGGCAGACTTGAAAGAAGTGTCTCCATGTTTGTAAAAACCTTTCCAATGTATTTTGCCTTCTCGCAGGATGGAAACATAGCGCAAACCATTGTAAAGACGGGTTCTACTTATCTTGATAATATGGCTCATGATCTTTATCCGTTCTCCCAAATAGCACATGACTACTCCCTTTCTTCAGATGTCCTTTTTTCCTACCAAGGCAGTCAATTTGTCTTTGATACTATGGCAGGGAAAAAGGCAGAAGTCACGTCTCTTGAAAGAGATACAGAAAAGGCTAAGATGGTGGTACTAATTACCGAAGAGAAAGGAAAATATATATATACTTTCTCCTATAATACAGACCGCTATTCACAAGGTTTTGTAGAGGCATTTACTAGAACGCTAGACACAGTAGCTGGCCAGCTTTTGGACAAGGAAACCTTTAGCGAAATCAAGCCTATAAGTGCTGCAGATAGCAAGATAATAGAAGCTTTCAACCAGACAGAATTCAAATATGACAGAACTGAAACGGTGGTATCGCTTTTCAGAAAGCAGGCTAAATTAACTCCAAGAAAGACTGCCGTTGTCTTTAAAGACACAAGGATTAGTTACAAAGCTCTTGATGTTCTCACCGACAAAATTGCCGCTCATTTGGCTAAAAACGGAGTCAAAAAAGGAGATGCTGTTTCTATTTTAGTTTCCCGCTCTCAGTGGATGCCTGTCTCTGCTCTTGGGGTTCTTAAAAGTGGTGCTGCTTATCAGCCACTGGACCCAAGTTATCCAACAGAGAGACTTTCTTTCATGGTTGAGGACTCTGGTGCAAAGATTATTATAGCAGAGCGCAATTTGATGCACTTGATTCCTAATTACCAAGGCCAAGTGCTCTTTACTGATGAAATAGAGCAGCTTGAAGCAGGCTTTGTACCACAGGGCCCGTCACCGGAGGATACTTACATTCTTCTCTACACCTCTGGCACAACTGGAAAGCCAAAGGGCGCAATGCTCAAACATTCCAATCTAATTAACTACGTGCACTGGTATATAAGGACAGCGCAGCTTAACAAGAGAAGCCGAGTTGCCGCCTACGCCTCCTTTGGCTTTGATGCCAACATGATGGATACCTATCCAACGCTTGTAACCGGCGCTGAACTTCACATTCTTCCTAATGAAATCAGAATGGACCTTGCTTTGATTGACGAATATTTCTGCGTCAAAGCCATCACCCATTCCTTCATGACAACGCAGGTAGGCCGCCAGTATGCTCTATTTACCACTTCCAAGAGCCTCAAATACCTCTCAGTAGGAGGCGAAAAACTCACTCCGTTAACTCCTCCAAAGGGAATCAACTTCTACAACATCTATGGGCCAACGGAATGCACCATAGCCGTCACCAACTACCTAGTCAAAGACGACAGCAAACTCCTCCCAATTGGAAAGGCAATGGACAACACCAAGCTCTACGTGGTAGACGAAAACCTCAACCTCCTGCCTCCAGGCGGGGTGGGCGAGCTCTGCATTGCCGGCTTCCAAGTGGGTAAAGGCTACCTCAACCGGCCCGATAAAACCGCAGAAACCTTTATTGTAAATCCTTTTACCTCAGAGGAAGGCTATGAAACCCTTTATAGAACTGGAGACATAGTCCGTTATCTACCGGATGGCAACATAGACTTTGTTGGCCGTAGGGATGGACAGGTGAAGGTCAGGGGCTTCAGAATAGAGCTAACTGAAATTGAAAAGGTCATAAGAGAGTATGACAAAATCAAAGACGCAACCGTTGCAGCCTTTGATTCGCCTGCCGGTGGAAAGTTTGTGGCCTCTTACATAGTAAGTGATGAAAAGATTTCAGTTGATGCACTTAATTCCTTTATACGCTCCAAATTACCGCCTTATATGGTGCCTGCAGTGACAATGCAGATAGAAAAGATTCCACTTACAGTAAACCAAAAAGTTGATAGAAGAGCGCTTCCAAAACCAACGTTTACCCAAACGGAATACGTGGCTCCTGTCAGTAATGCAGAAGAGGATTTCTGCTCAGTCTTCCAAAGTGTGTTAGGTCTTGAGAAGGTTGGCCGAGATGATGACTTCTTTGATCTAGGCGGTTCTTCTATAAGTGCCATGAAGGTTGTAGTAGAGGCCGGCAAAAAGGGGTACAAAATTGCCTATAAAGACGTATTTGAGCTTTCTACGCCGCATAAGCTTGCCCAGTTCTTAGGCCTAGAAGCAGAAGAAAAGCCTCAGAAAGAAGAGAAAAAGAGCGGAAAAACTTCAGATGATGAAGGCTTTGATTACACTGCCATCAATGAGCTACTTGAGAAAAACAGCCTAAAGGCGTTCAAAGAAGGCAAAAGAAATGAAGTTGGAGATGTCCTTCTTGCAGGTGCTACTGGCTATCTTGGAATCCATGTTCTCAGAGAACTAATGAAGGAGGAAAAGCGAACGGTATGGGCTCTGGTTCGTGGCAAGGACAATGAAAAGGCTGAAGAGCGACTAAAGAGCTTGCTTTCTTACTATCAAATGGAAGACCTTATCTCCTTGATTGGAAAGAGAATAATAATTCTAGAGAATAATATTCTTGAGGAAAATGGGCTTTCAGATTTTAAACAGAAGCAGCTTACTGTTTTCAACTGTCTAGCCTCTGTAAAACATTTTTCAAAAGGGGATGAAATAGAGCAAGTAAACGTTAAATCAGTTGAGAATTTAATTAACTGGTGCCTTGAAAATGATGCACATCTTATTCATGTATCTACTGAGAGTGTAGCAGGTTACAGTGAAGTCTCTTCCAAGGAGGAGTATTTTACCTTCAAAGAAACTGAGCTTTATAAGGGGCAAGTTATAGCTAACAACCAGTACGTTAAATCTAAGTTCTTGGCTGAACGAGCCCTTTACACGGCAATCCTTGAGAAAGGCCTGAAAGCAAAGGTTATGAGAGTTGGAAATCTAGCTCCTAGGTTTAGTGACGGGCTTTTCCAGATTAACTATGCTTCCAACGGTTTTATGAAGATGCTTAAGGCCTATCTGGAACTTGGTGAGCTTGCGTACAGTGCAACTGACGTAGAGGTGGATTTCTCTCCAATTGACTGTACTGCACAGAGCCTTGTACTGCTTGCAACTACTCCAGATGAGTGTATTACCTTTATGCCGTCTAACCAGCACCTAAGACATCTTGGAAATATTCTTACTGAAATTAGGCAAGACTTTAAATTTGTTGAAGAGGAGACTTTTGCTCAAGATATGGAACAGGCGCTCAAAGATCCAGCAAGAGCAGACTCTGTAAGCTCGCTTATGACGTATTCTTCCAGTAAAGGGGAAGAGTCTTTAAGAGAGAACGGGGTAGACACAATTGATAATACTTTGACGCTGCAAATTCTCTACCGTTTAGGTTTCCAGTGGCCACTGACCGATAGTTCTTACGTAAAAAAGTTTTCAGAGAAACTTTTTAAAGAGGGCTTTTTTAAGTAACGTGAGTTGTATTAATTAATTAGCAGGCTTGGAAAGCTCATAGAGTTTTCTGAGCCTGTCTTCAATTATTCGGTTTAGAGTGTTCTGTGGGAAATTGCCTTTTTGATTTCTCTCTCCACTTGGTCTTAGGGTGAGAATCTCCATTCCTTCATCTATGGTGGAAATTGGATAGATGTGAAATTTTCCCTCTTTAATAGCTGCTACAATGCTATCTGGTAGAATGAGGGACTTCACATTTTGTTTTGGAATGACAACTCCTTGCTTGCCGGAAAGTCCCATTTTTTGACAAATAGAGAAGAATCCGGCTATTTTTTCGTTGATGCCACCAACTGGCTGAATGTCTCCCATCTGGTTTACTGATCCTGTAACTGCAATATCTTGCCGTACCGGAAGCTCGCCAATAGCTGAAAGTAGAGCAAAAAGCTCTGAAGAGGACGCACTATCCCCGTCCACTTCTGCATAAGACTGCTCAAAACAAATTCCAGCGTAAATTGAAAGCGGGAAGGAGCGAGCATAACGCTTGCGCAGGTATCCTTCCAGAATCAGAAGGCCCTTGTCGTGAATCTCTCCAGACAGCCCCGCCTCATGCTCTATATTCACAATTCCCTCTGAGCCTGGCGCCACAGAAACCGATATCACAGTGGGGGTTCCAAAGGAGGCTAGCCCTCTATCCATCACGGCAAGGCCGTTTACTACGCCAACTTTAGAGCCTTCCAAGGAGATAATCATCTCCCCGTCTTCAATCTCTTTATTAATCTTTTCTTCTGTCAGCCCATTTACAAAATCTCTGGCATTCATGGCTTCTGTTACGCAGGCCTTGTCTATGCTTGTAGCCTTATGTTGAAGGGCAAAATAGTTGGCCTCAAAGAGAAGATCTCCAACAAAAGAGAGCCTTGTGGTAAGCTCGTCGCGCATTTCTGCATACCAAGAGCTGTATTTTAAAAGTTCGCAAATAGCGGCATCTGAGATTGGTAATAGCGAATTTTTTTCAATGACACTTAGGATATAGGCTATTGTTCCCTTGATATTCTCTTCATTGGCTGGCATGGAAAAATCAAACTCTGCAGAGATTTTGAACAACCGGAGAAACTCTTCATCCTCATCACAAAGTTTGTCATAAAGCGCATCACTTCCAACAAGGATAATCTTTACAGGAAGACTTGAGACTATTGGTCTTATAAAGATGTTGTCTTGTAGGCTGTTGTTGGACGGCCCTTGAAGCGTAAAGCTGGAGCTTTCCGCAAAGAGTTTTAAGTCATCCCAAAGGGAGCTGTGCGCCAAAATTTTGTCTGCCCGTACAACAAAGAAACCACCAACGGCATCAAGGATGGAACCTCCGCAAAGGCTTAAATGACAGTATTCTTCATTCTTGGTCAGTTGCCCAAAAAGGTTGGCATGGGTTGGATGATATTCTTCCACAAGGGGACGGACAAAACTTTTTGAGCCGTCATGGATGAGATTTCCAAGGTATCTTTTGTAACCTTCTGTATGCTTTGCCAGTGCGGTGCGCAGTTGTCTAAAGAAAACGCCAAGAAGGGGGTTTTCAACAGAAGAAAAGGCTTTTTCAAGGTCTTGCTCTTCTAGGTTTGCTCTTTCCCATTGGCCTGCGTCAACAAAGGAAGCTACCGTTGCAAGGCTGCTCTGTAGGTTTACCCCGTAGGGAGCTGGTAAAGAAAGCAAAAAAGGAGCCTCATTTCTGTCAAAATTATGTACGTAAAGCAGGTCATATAGTTCTTTTGGCTTTGGTAAAGTGCAGGCAATTTGTCTTACTGCGCTATGCCGGCCTGTTCCATCTTCTCCGCTAATGTAAATGTTGTAGCCTTTTGTATTTACGCTCATTCCCATGCTGAGGGCGCTTAGGGCTCTAGGTTGTCCTACTATGCCGTCTTTGCCACAGTTTTTGCGCAAAGAGCCTATTTGTTCTTTATTGTAAGAGAAGCCAGCGTCTTGTTCAGACAGTTCTCTGATTCCTATTTCTTCAAGATTCATGGGCAAATTGTAGGTAGTGGAAAAACTCATGTCAATAAATTATAATCAAACGTATGAAAGTTAAGGACTTGGTAAGTTATTTTTCAGAGCTTTTAAGAATATCGGATTATAGCGGTGCGGATATTTCTCTAAATGGGCTACAGGTGGGTGATTTAGAGGCGGACGTGAAGAAGCTTGCGTTTGCCGTGGATGCCAGTTTACAGACCATTGAGCAGGCGACAAAGCTGGGTGCTGATATGCTTTTTGTGCATCATGGGCTGTTTTGGGGCAGGCCAATTGCAATTACGGGGCGCCATTACAAACGAGTGAAGACGCTTTTGGATAACAAGGTTGCGCTTTTTGCCTGCCACCTTCCGCTTGATGCTAACTTGGCGCTTGGAAATAATGCACAAATGGCTGCAAGCTTGAATTTGGAGGAGGTGGAGCCGTTTTCTTTCTTTCACGGGGTGCATGTTGGGGTGAAGGGGGTTCTTCCGGAGCCTTTAGATGCAGATGAGATTATTGCTAAACTTGGAGTCAGGCGGGGTGAGAGAACTCTGGTAATTGGAGATTCAAAGCGGAAGATTAGAAAAGTTGGAGTGGTCTCTGGAGACGGTGCGTCAGACATGTATGAGGCTCTAAAAGAGGGGCTAGATGCGCTGATTACTGGAGAGGCTAGGTACACCACGTTTAATGATTGCATGGAGGTTTCGGATTTCACGCTTTTGTGTCTGGGACATTATGAGACTGAGGTCTTTGGCGTTCAGGCGGTAATGAATAAGGTTTCTCAAATGGGATTTGAGACGTGTTTTATAGATGCTCCAATCTCTATTTGATTTGAGGTGCCTGTGAAGAAGAATAAGTTTTTGCCTTTTTTGCTTTCTCTTGGAATTGTGATTTTTGACCAAGTCACAAAAGGTCTAGTTGTGAAAAACATTCCACTTGGAACTATTGCAAAAAAGTATTTTGGAGATTTCCTTTGGATCTGCCATGTGAGAAATACTGGAGCGGCTTTTAGTCTTGGAGCTGAGGGCTCCACCTTTATGCGCATTGTGGTTTTGATTATCTTTCCAATTGCTTTGATGGTTTTTGTGGGATATTTGGTTGTAACCAAAAAAGACTATTTAACTTCAGCTCAAAGATGGTTTGCTGCCGGAATTCTTGGTGGTGGAATTGGTACTATAATTGATAGAATTTTCAGATTTGATACTGGTGTGGTGGATTTTATCAGTGTCAAATTTTACGGTATTTTGGGAATGGAAAGATGGCCAACCTTCAATGTTAGTGATAGTTGTGTGGTTATTTTTGTTATATTATTGGCAATATCTATGGTGTTTGGAAGGGATAAAGGAGAAGTAAAAAAATGACAAACGATGGCAGGAAAAAGAGAAATACTGCAATTTTTATCACATTAGCTTCAATAGCGAACATTGTTTTGATGCTTGCCTTCTTTCTGATTGGTGTTGTCATTTTGAATTTAGTGGTAAGCCCAGATGACCAAGGAGCCCTTTCTATTGGCTTTACATTGGTGTTTGCAATCTCTGCTGGACTCAGTTTTTTTATCTATTCAAGATTCGTAAAATGGTATATGAAAAAGGTAAATACAGAAGAGAATTTTGCTCCTATTTTTACCAGCAAAAAGAAGGCTCCAAGACAGCCTAAGGACTGATGCATGCAAGAGCTTGAGAAATGTGTGTGGTTTCCGTTTAGCGATGAACCCATTGTCCAGGGCGGAAAATTAACTCCAACTCTCTGTGATCCACAGGTACTACTGCCGGAACAGTCCTGCGACGGTAAATGGCATTTGTTCTATCATTCCTTGTTGGGTTTGCATCACTGCGTTTCAACTAGTGGAATTGCGTGGGAAAAGAGCAGACTTATTGAGCCTAGAGCACATTCTCCGTTTATATTTATTGAAAACGAAAACTACTATCTTCTCTATGAAAAGCACGACGGAAAGATTCCGTTTTTAAATAGTCGCTCAGGAGAAGGGAAACATGATTCTTATTCCTGTTTTGAGATGAAAACCTCCACAGATCTTGTGACTTGGAGTAAGCCAAGGTTGATTCTTGACAGCCGGGCAATTCCGTTTGCCGGTGATTATCTTAGGTTCCCAAGAGTTTCAAGGCCACAGCTTATCAAAACGGGAGATGAATATAGACTTTTCTTTGGTGCCTCACATTTGAATGCCCCAGATTCAAGACAAAAGTTCTCTAGATATTTTGCTTGCGCCTCTGCTCCATCAATCTTTGGACCATATTCTATGCAAAAGCCAGAACGTCCTCTCTTTGAGCCGCTTCCAGATGATAAATGGACAAATCTTGGCTGCGGAAGTATCAGAGTTGTGCCTTGTGGAGATGTCCTTTATGCCTTCCAATGTCCGGTTTTTTGGGATCAGGAGAAAAAACGCACTTCTTCAGTTTTAATTGTTTTGAAATCCTATGATGGCTACAATTGGGAGCGTTGTGGTAACGGCCCAATTTTGGTTCCTGCGCCAAAAGGCTGGGCAAGTGCTTACATCAAAGGTTGTGATGTTCACTACAAAGCTGACGAAAAATGCTGGTACTGTTATTTCTCTGCTTCAGGAGATTATAAGTACTTTGTAAGACATGAGGCTATTGGTCTGCTATTGGGAAACGTACCTCTTGAGCAAAAACACTGACAAAAGTATTTATTGAACTATTAGCTGAGGTCTGCGCGAGAACTTGCGCCGCTCTGCATCTGTCATAATCTCAACATCTTTTACTGCTCTGCCACCTACAAAAGAGCCAATTGCTAGCATTATGTCCAGCCAACCTGGGCTACTTGGATACTTTAAAAACCCGGGGAAGAGCCCTTTCATGACAAGGAACTTTGAAGGAGTATCGGCTTCATTGAGAACATTACTGTACAGCTTTGCGTCATCAAAGAGAGGGTCGAATTCTGAAGCAAAAATCAGAGTCTGGGGCAATCTTGAGTTATCTCTTGCCAAAAGTGGAGAGAAAAGCGGATCCAAGATGTCTTTTGGTTCTCTTGAGTAGTTTTGAATGTAGAACGACATTTCTTTGCTGGCGAAAACCAAATTCTCCTTGAATTTCTCATAGCTATCCGTTCTCATACGGCCGTCTGACATAGGGGAAACCAAGATTTGACCCGCAAGCTTTGGCCCTTTTCTGTCTCGTGAAAGCCTACTCACGGCTGCGGCCAAATTTCCACCTGTAGCCATCCCCATGAGATAAATCTTGTCCGGGTCTATGCGCCAATATCTAGCACCTTGAGCCGCCCAAAGAAGGGCCTCATAGCAATCTTCAACCGGAACTGGAAACTTAAACTTAGGAGCCAGCCTAAAGTCAACCGCCAAAACCGATGCTCCCGTGACGTTACAAATATTGCTACAAAAGGCACAGCATTTGGAAATGTTGCCCAGCATCCATCCGCCATCATGGAAGTAGATAATCAGAGAACTCTGGCCTGAAACGGCACGATCCTTGTATTTTTCAAACAGATACCCCGTAATTGCGCCATCTTTTACTGGAATTATGAAGGTTCTTTTAAGAATATCTTTTGTAACTGGCTTATAAAGAGCCTTGAAGGCATGCTGGGCTTTGATGTCTGAGCGATTGTATTCGTCAATCTCTTTTTCAGAAGCAGTGACGACATCTGGAATGTCTACGGCTTTCTTCAATTTGAGAATTCTTTTTATTTTCCAGTTCAAAGGATAATCGCTCATAGGTAAATTATGATATAATATCGGCAACTTTGGTTCAATAAGAATATTTTTGAGAGGTTCTTATGGTTTTAGTAACTGGTGGTGCTGGTTTTATTGGTTCTCATACCTGCGTAGAGCTGATTAATGCGGGTTATGATGTAGTTGTGGTTGATAATCTATGTAATAGCCATGAAGAAGCCTTGGATAGAGTGAAGACCATTACCGGCAAACGACCTCTTTTCTATAATATAAATGTATGTGACAAAACCGCATTGGATAAGGTTTTTAGCGAATGTGCTATTGATGAAGTGATTCACTTTGCTGGACTTAAGGCAGTTGGTGAGAGTGTAAGAAAGCCTCTTGAATATTTTAAGAATAATCTTGAGGCCACAATGACGCTTATGGAAGTGATGAACCAGCACAATGTAAAGCGTTTGGTCTTCTCTTCAAGTGCAACAGTCTATTCTGGTGACAACGAGATGCCATTGGTTGAAAGCTCAAATACTGGAAATTGTACTAATCCTTATGGATGGACAAAGTACATGTCTGAACAGATGTTCAAAGCTTTTTGTGTTGCAGACCCAGAACTTTCTATTGTTCTTTTAAGATATTTTAACCCAGTTGGGGCACATGAAAGCGGACTTTTAGGTGAGGACCCACAAGGAATTCCAAACAACTTAATGCCGTATGTAACTCAAGTGGCTATTGGCAAGAGGGACCACCTTACTGTTTTTGGTGATGATTACGATACTCCGGACGGAACTGGGGTTAGAGATTATATTCACGTTGTAGACCTTGCAAGAGCGCATCTTTATGCTCTTGGCTTTGCTGCAAAGAACACCGGCTGTGAGATTTTTAACATTGGTTCTGGAAAAGGCTCTAGTGTTCTTGATATTGTTCATGCGTTTGAGAAGGCAAGCGGACAAAAAGTTCCTTATGTTATTGGAGAAAGAAGGGCGGGGGATTTGGCTACCGTATATGCGGATCCTAGCAAGGCTAAGGCTGTGCTTGGTTTTGAAACAAAATATGACCTTCAAAGGATGTGTGAAGACTCTTGGAGATGGCAAAAGAACAATCCAAATGGTTTTAATACTAACAATTTGTAAAATTTTGTAATTTTATTCACAAAACAACACAAATTTTAAAATTTTGTGTTTTATTATGTATTTTTTTGTTGAAAAAAAAATCACTCTTCCTGTATTATTTTAGAAAACTTAATTTTAAGGATTTCTTATTCAGGAGGAAAAACATGAAAAAACTGACAGTTCTTTTGCTGGTTTCTCTTGTTCTCGTTTCTGTTTTTGCACAGGGTGCAGCAGAAAGCACAACAACTCCAGCAACAACACCTACAACTACTGTTCAAGAAGAAGTAAAGGTTGAAAAGCCATCAACATATGTACGTGGTGATGACGAAGAAATCTATTACTCAGTTCTTGGCGAGTATGAGGAACTCTGTATGGAAGCTAAGGCTGCAGCTACAGATTCTGAAAGATTTGTCCTCTATGCAGAGGCTGAGGCTTATCTTCTTGATTCTGCTGTTATGCTCCCAACTACAACACAGAATGGTGCATACACAATTTCCAGAATTGCTCCAAGAACAGTTCCATATGTTCAGTGGGGAAATGATGATGACAGATGGAAGGGTCTTGTAATTTCTGGTGACGACTTCCTTACTCCAGCAGAAAGAAACGAACTTCTTGAGCTCTGGGACAAGGCAGTTAAGGGCGAAGGCGAGTATGATCCTATTGGCTATCTCACCGCTCATGGTCACTCAATCAACAAGAACTACACCTATACCTTCGCAACAGCACCTGTAACACTTGATACTCTCAATACTTCTTCACAGTCAGATACAGAGATTCTGGTAAACTGTGTTGATGGTCTTGTTCAGTACAACAACCTTGGTAAGATGATTCCAGCTCTTGCTGAGACCTGGTCAGTATCAGATGACGGTCTTGTTTATACCTTCAATATTAGAGAAGGTGCTTGGTGGTCAACATCAGAAGGCGTCAAGTATGCAGAAGTCACAGCAAAAGACTTTGAAGCTGGCTTCCACCACATGTTGGATGCTCAGGCTGGTCTTGAGTGGCTCGTTGAAGGCGTCATCACTGGCGTTTCAGAGTACCTTGCTGGTGGCACATGGGATGATGTAGGTTACAAGGCAGTTGACAAGTACACTCTTCAGATTACACTTGCTCAGCCAACCAGCTACTTTATCACAATGCTTACATATAGCTGCTTTGCACCAATTTGCGAGAGCTTCTATCTCTCACGTGGTGGTGTCTTTGGAATCAGCGAATATGCAACAGCTTTTGCAGATGTCAACACCTACACCTATGGAAAAGCAACAGATGTTTCTTCACAGGTCTACTGTGGTGCCTTCCTGCTTCAGCAGCTCAACGACTCTTCTATCATCAAAGTTGTTAGAAACCCTAACTACTATGATCCAGAGAGCGTAAACCTTGATTCTATTACATGGATCTATGATGCTGGTGAGAACCCAACACAGCTTTACAAAGATGTCTGTGATGGTGTCTATGCTGGTATGGGTCTTGGCGAAGGAAACGGAACCCTTGCTCTTGCAAAGGCTGACGGAAACTTTGACAAGTATCACTACATTTCAGATACAACTTCTACAACCTTCTTTGGTGGACTTAACCTCAACAGAGGAACCTTTGCACTCGCAAGTGGCGCTGCTGCCTCTCCAAAGACAGAGAGCCAGAAGATTGACACAGCAACAGCTCTTCTTAACAAGAACTTCAGAAAGGCCGTCTTGAAGGCTTATGACAAGGAAACTGTCAATGCAACAAGAAGAGGTGCAGACCTTGCTTGTACAAACGTCAGAAACATGTACACACATCCAGAGTTCGTACAGCTTGTTGAAGATGTTACAGTTGACGGAAAGACTTGGGCAGCTGGTACCTTGTACGGCGAACTCGTACAGTACTACTGCGACCAGCTTGGTGCTGGCATCACAGTTGCTGATGGTGTAAACGGCTGGTATGATCCAGAAGGTGCAAAGGCTTGCCTCGCAGCTGCTAAGGAAGAACTTGGCGCATCTGTTGAATGGCCAATTTGCATTGATGTTGTTTACTACTCACCAAGCGCAACCATCACAGCAGAAGCTCAGGCTGTTAAGAAAGTCATTGAAGACTGCCTTGGCGCTGAGAACGTAGTTATCAACCTTGTTGAGACAACAACAAGTGCTGACTACTATGCTTCTGGTTACAGAGCTTCCAATGGAGAGGCTGGAAACTTTGACTTGTTCTACGGTTCAGGTTGGGGTCCAGACTACGGTGATCCTTGTTCATATCTTGACACCTTCCTTGGAAACGGTGCTGGATACATGACAAAGGTTATTGGTTTGTTCTAATAAACACTTTAGTGTATTAAATGCAATTTTCATGGGAGGGCATCAAAGGATGTCCTCCCATGGTATTTTTTGAGCAAGATTTTGCTTTATAAGATTGGCTTTGGATATGTTATTATAGAGCAAGATATTGTCCAAAGGAGAGAAGGACGAGTAGATTATGAGGAAGTATCTATTAAGGCGTATTCTTTTTTCGCTTTTCTCGTTACTGGTAGTTATCTGGACTGTTATGCTTCTTATCTTTTCATTAACGGATAGAAGTGTAATTTTCCAACAGGATGACGTCTGGAACAAGAGAAGCAACAATGACAGGGTTGTTTACGAATACACCCAGTATCAAAGATATGGGTATTTGGAATTTGTAAACTACACGAATTATTTGTCTCAAAATTATAGTGCAACAGATTCGGCATTTGTTACTTCTGAGACAAAAATGATTCAACGACAGGCTGGAGAGGATTATTTGTCCAGTGATGTTGCTCAACAGTTTATTAAGGAATACGAAGGTCAAGGCTATGAAATTATCAGACTTGAGCCAATTACTTATTCTTCTGGAAGAACTAAGGGACAGTTGAAACCAGGCGGAACTGGCTATCTTCTTGCCGTAAGAAACAGAGCCATGATTTTGAGGCTTTTGGATTACATTAAAGGCCTTTTTACCGTTGAAACAACAAAAGACGTTAAAGATGAAAGCCTAACAGACCGTTATGTTCACTTTGAAAAAGACCCTTACAATGGACTTTTTGCTATTGTTGGAAGTGGTACAACTCATAAGTATCTACTTTACTTTGACTCAAGATTCCCGTTTATCCATCAGAACTGGATACATTTGAATCTTGGTGTCTCCTATACTCGTTACAGAGGACAGGAGATTTCTTCTGTTATTACTCAGCCACAGGGAGACCTAGCTACAAGAACTCAACAGTATCCTGCTTTGGTTGGCACAGATCAGTATGATGAAACAGCAGCAGACTTCCATTCTGTTACCTACAATTCTGGAGAGCTAACAGAAGCTGAGAAAGAGCGCTTTAACGACAAGTACACCGTTGCTTCCTATAGACGTACCGGCTTAAGCATGATTGAGAACTCTTTTGTAATAGGTATCATTGCTTCAATAATAGCCTATCTCCTAGGTTTGCCCCTTGGAATTCTTATGGCACGTAAGAAAGATACCATCGTTGATAAGATTGGTATGTGGTATATCATCTTCATCATGTCCGTTCCATCTTTGGCCTACATCTTCCTCTTTGCTGCTATTGGAACCCGTGCTTTCAACCTGCCTTATAAGTTTGCAACCGCGCAGGTTCAGTTCTTAGCTTATATTCTTCCAACTATTTCTCTTGCTCTTCCTTCTGTTGGAAGCCTTATGAAATGGATGAGAAGATACATGATTGACCAGATGAACTCTGATTATGTTAAGTTCGCAAGGGCTGAAGGTCTTTCAGAAGGTGAAATTTTCTCCAAGCATATTTCCAAGAATGCAATTATCCCTATTATTCATGGTATTCCAGGAAGTATTTTAGGAAGTTTGACTGGTGCAATTATTACAGAAAGAGTCTACGCCGTTCCAGGTGTTGGAAACCTGCTGACTACAGCTATTAACGGCCACGATAATGGAGTCATAGTTGCCTGTACGCTGTTCTATACCGCTCTTTCAATTATTTCACAGATTTGCGGGGATCTGCTGATGGCAAAATATGACCCACGAATTTCATTTGAGACTAAAGGAGGTAGATAATCATGGATAATGTAAAGATTACCAATGAAGATGAATTGTTTACCTTCATTGATCACGATGCAATTGAATCGGAGAAGATTATTGCTCCAAGATATTCTTACTGGAAGTCAGTCTTCAGAGTTTTCTTTAGAAGAAAGACTAACTGGATACTGTTGGCAACGTTTGTTGCTCTTCTGGTTTGTGCTTTTGTGATTCCAATTTTCTGTAAGTATGATCCAAACGAGAACGTCACAAATGCAATTATGTTCAACAAGAGCCCTGCAGAGGCTATGGCCTTAACTGGAGGTTTCTCCTTTAAGTGGTGTCTTGGCTCAGGTGGTCTTGGAAACTCAATCTTCTATGGAATTTGGGCCTCTGCTAGAACCAGTATCCTTTTGGCTGTTATTTGTGCGGCCATTAACATGACAATTGGTATTCTAATGGGTGCTGTTTGGGGCTACTCAAAGAACTTTGACCATGTGATGTTGGTTATTTATAACATTATAGCAAACGTGCCGTACATCTTAATGATATCGGTTTTGGTGTATATAATCGGGTCAGGCTTTTGGAGCTTCGTGTTTTCGCTGACTATTACGGGGTGGATGAGTATTGCGTACTTCTTTAGGACCCAGGTAATGATTATTAGAGATAGGGAGTATTCGCTGGCTTCAAGGTGCTTGGGAACTCCAATTACACGTATAGTTTCCAAGAATATTTTGCCGTTCATGACTTCTGTTATTGTTACGCTGTTGGCTACAGAGCTGCCTTCCTACATTTCCATGGAGGTTTTCCTTTCGTTTATTGGCGTTGGTCTTTCTGCTAGTGTTCCGTCTCTGGGTAGAATGATTCAGGAAGCACAGACGGCGTTCCTGATTTATCCGTGGGAATTCTGGGCTCCAGTTGCAATTGCTGCGCTGGTTACGATTATTCTATACGTTTTGGGTCAGAATTTGGCTGATGCATCGGACCCAAGGACTCACATGTAAGGAGGCAGAGCATGGAAAACGTTGATAAAAAAGTTCTTCTGTCCCTTAGAGACGTAGATGTAAAGTTTAATGTTCGTGGTAGAATTCTTTCTGCTATTAGACATGTTTCGTTGGATATTTACGAGAACGAGGCCATTGCAATTGTAGGCGAAAGTGGTTCTGGAAAGTCCGTTTTGACCAAGACGTTTGCCGGCATGTTGGATTCCAACGGCTTTGTTAGTAATGGTAGTATTATCTTTTCAGACGACGAGTTATCCAAAACTGTTGCGCCACTGAATGACCACAATAAGAAGCTTCTAAAGAATGCTTACGATATGCTCAACAGGTATTCCGTTTTGGAACGTGGTGCAAAGGAATTTGTTGCCATTGCTCAGAAAAAGGAAGAGATTGCTCACGCTAAGTCGCTCACCCCTAACGAAGAAATTGAGTTCTCAAAGAAAATTAAGGACTTGAAAGACAATATAGTCGACCGTACCAATTACATGTTGGCCCTAGACCACAAGGACGCTAATGACGCAGCTGAAATCCAGCAGATTAAGGCCCAGATAGCTACTTGGAATGAGCAAATTAAGACGCTTACCCAAGAGCGTATAGCCTTAATCAAAAAGAGAGCCCAGGTTTATGCCTCTGATGCTACCCGCGTTGCAAGCGACAAGAAGGAAATTGCAGATCTGACGGCCCTTCGCGAGACCAAGATTGCAAACTTGGATGACCCAAAAAATCCGTTTGGTCTGTCTGACGCTACTTTAGAGCGCAACAAAATCCTTGCCTACGAAGTCCTTCTCTCTATAGCCCGATACCCCAAATTCACCCAGTTTAAGTTTATGAAAAAATTGGACAAGGCTTTCAGGCTTGCAATGAGTTCCGGGGTTGACTTAAATGACAGCCTTGAAAGAAATAAGATTTTTGAAACCTGTAACTTCAGAGTTGAGTTCAGGAAGCTGGATGAAGAGAAGGGTTTTGTTGAAGGTTATGCAATTATTGACTGTTCAAAGGTCAAATATACCAAAGACTGGCAACAAATTAGAGGTTGTAAGATAGCTACCGTTTTCCAAGATCCAATGACTTCCCTAAACCCAGTTGTCACAATTGGAAAACAGATAATGACAGTTATTCTCAAGCATCAGAAGTGCTCTCAGGAAGAAGCCAAAAAGAGAACTTTGGACATCATGTCTAAGGTTGGTATTCCTGAGCCAGAAAAGAGATTTAACGATTATCCGTTCCAGTACTCTGGTGGAATGAGACAGAGAATTGTTATTGCAATTGCTCTTTCCTGTCAGCCAAAGATTCTCATTTGTGATGAGCCTACTACGGCTTTGGATGTTACAATTCAGGCTCAGATTATTAGACTTATCAAGGATCTTCAGCACCAGCTTGGTTTCACAACCGTTTATATCACTCATGACCTTGGCGTTGTTGCTAACGTTGCTGAGCGTGTTGCTGTTTTGTATGGTGGTCAGATTGTTGAAATTGGAACCGTAGAGGATATCTTCTATGAGCCAAGACATCCGTACACCTGGGCCCTGCTTAGTTCTCTTACTCAGCTTGCTGAAAAGGGCGACGAGCTGTTCTCAATTCCAGGTACACCACCTTCACTTTACAATAAGATTGTTGGAGATGCTTTTGCTCCAAGAAGCCAGTATGCAATGGCAATTGATATGGTAAAAGAGCCTCCAATGTTCCAGATTAATGACCATCACTGGGCCAAGACCTGGCTTTTGGACCCAAGAGCTCCAAAGGTTGAGCCTCCAAAGATTATTCAGAATCTGCATGAAAAGATGCAGAAGACTCATATTGAGTTCACGGAGTGAGGAGGGGAATATGGAAGAAAATAAAAGAGAAGTAGTTCTTTCTGTTCAGAACCTCGATGTCGTATTCAAAAACGGAAAGAAAGAATTTAAAGCAGTAGATGATGTAAGCTTTGATATCTATAAGGGTGAGACTTTCTCTCTTGTAGGAGAGTCTGGTTCAGGAAAGACCACAATTGGACGTGCAATTGTGAGAATCAATCCGTGCTCGAATGGCGCTATTTACTATAAGGGAAAGAAAATATCGGGAAAACTTTCTAGAAAAGAGGACCGCGAAGTGGTCAGAAAAATCCAGATGATTTTCCAAGATCCAGCAGCATCTTTGAATGAGAGAGCTACTATTGAGTACATCATTTCTGAAGGCCTCATTAACTTCCATCTTTACAAGGATGAGAAGGATAGAATTTCTAAGGTGGAAAACATAATTCGTGAAGTTGGACTTCTTCCTGAGCATCTTACCAGATATCCTCATGAGTTTTCCGGTGGACAACGCCAGCGTGTTGGCTTGGCCCGTTCTATTGTCATGGAGCCAGAATTCATTGTTGCAGATGAGCCAATCAGTGCTTTGGATGTTTCAATTCGTGCTCAGGTTCTGAATCTTCTTAAGAAGTTCCAGAAAGAAAGGGGTTTGTCCTACCTGTTCATTGCTCACGATCTTTCAATTGTTAGATTTATCTCTGATAGAATTGCTGTTATTCATAAGGGTAAGATTGTTGAAATTGCTGAGACTGAAGAGCTTTTTAAGTATCCACTTCATCCATATACAAAGTCTTTGATGTCTGCAATTCCAATTCCAGATCCTATTCTGGAGAAGAATAAGAAACTCTTTGTTTATGATCCTTCTCAGCACGATTACTCTGTGAATAAGCCACACATGGAAGACCTTGGAAACGGCCATTTCATCTATGGAAATGATGCTGAGCTTGAGCATTATAAAAAGGTTCGCTTTGGAAATTAAGCTTTAAACTTTTGCTCGCATGAAGAATATTGAAGTTAGCGAAAAGCATATTGGCTTAAGAGTTGTTCTCTTTATTGTATTTTTTGCACTTGCACTTGGAGCTATCTCCTATGCCGTGACTTCCATTGGAAAGAAAGAATCGGGCTATCAGAGTGTTGCTTCTGGGGAGATTACTTTTAACTATTATTTTGAAGGGACAAGTAATAGCATTAAGAAGCAACTTAAGGCGCTCCAAACTGCATATTCTTCAATTGTTGCGGATTATTGTGACCAGCTAGATTCTGCTCTTGCTGCGTTAAATGAGGGTTCTGAGGTCAGTGTGCCAGCTCCGGTTTATGCGGTGCTTAAGGATGCTTATAACCGGACACTGGAACGCAAGAATTTTAATATGTTTGCAGGTGCTCTTTATTCTGAATGGAAGAGTATTCTAATTTTAGATGACGCTAGCGAGTTTGACCCTCTGAACAACGAGTACCTGGCTTATAGAATTAGCGAAATTGCTCGGGAAGTCAGCGACCTATCTAACTTTAATTTAGAGTTTGTAGATGATGCTACCTGTACTGTCCGTTTTAGTGTCTCTGAACATTATGCCAATTTTGCCTCTGAGTTTGAGCTTGAAGCTGGAGCTTTAGATTTGAACTTAATGAGCAAGGCTTACAAGCTTTCTATTCTTGCTTCAGAGCTGGAAGCCTTAGGTTATAACAATGGCTACTTAGTCACAAACGATGGCCTAGCTGTGACACTTTCTGAAACTTTTGAGCAAAGTTATGTGTTATACGGCATTGATGAAGCTTCTGAAGTAGTGGAGAGGGGGGCTTTAGAAGTTAGTGGTTCATCTTCAAAAGTCTTTATGTCTGCCTTTGCTTTTGGCTCTTATTACAATGCTACTGTCAACGGGCGTTTGCGTCATTTGTTCTTTGATACGACTACAGGTGAGATTGAGGATGTTCTTTTGGCTTGTTCAATTATTTCTGATAAGTCGTCTAATATTGTTGATGACATGGCAAACTTGATTTATGTTTGCTCCTTAAAAACAGAGGACGAAGTTACATCTGCCTTGTCCTCTGAATTCTTTGTTGATTGCGAATTTTATTAAGTTTTGCTGCCCTTATTTGTCTGGCATGATGGTCTTTTTCTTGAACTCTTCAATGAATTTCATCATGACTTCAACCGCACCATCTACTCCAATTGCACTTGTGTTAATGCAAAGGTCATAGTTGCTAGCATCTCCCCATTTTTTGTGGGTGTAATACTCGTAATATTTGGCTCTGTTTTTATCTGTTGTTTTGATGAGCTTTTCCATTGAAGCTTTGTTGTGCTCTGCATGCTCTTCTAAAGCCAGTTTTCTGTTAATTCTGTCTTCAAGGTTTGCTTGAATGAAGAAATTTACAGTGTCATAATCTCTTAAAACATAGTCTGCACAACGGCCAACTATGACACAAGACCCTTTTTCTGCAAGCGCTTGGATGACTTTTGATTTCTCTAAGAATACTTGGTCGTTAGGGGAAAGATTGTAGAATTGGTTCACAACAACTTCTCTGGTCATTGCAACGCCCGCGCCTGGAATAATGCCGGCTGTATTCATGTTGAGAATGCTTGGCTTTTGTTCGTCCATCTTTGAAAGGTAACTTTCAGCAAAGCGACTCTGTTCTGCTGTGAGGGTAATGAGTTCTTTATCATAGAAGGGGATGCCTAAACGCAATGCAAGTCTGCGTCCAACTTCATGTCCTCCACTTCCAAATTGTCTTCCTATTGTTACTACGTGACCCATGTTTTTCCTCCTGCTGTTTGTTTTAATAATACCACAATTCGCAAAAGGTGGAGAAAAAATTTTGGAGCCGAGCGGAATCGAACCGCCGCTTATGCCATGCGAAAGCATCGTTCTACCATTGAACCACGGCCCCAAGGGAAAGATGTTGTAATTATATTGCTTTATGGGGCTTTTGTTAAGCGCAGTTGTGATATAATCGGGGTGGAGGCGCAGGATGGAGATTGCTGATATTGTTAGGTCGCAGAGAGAGTTCTATCTGACGGGCGCAACGCTGAGCGTGGAGTTTAGGATTGAGGCGCTGAAGAAGCTGAAGGTGGCGGTGCAGCGGCATGAAGAGGTTCTTAATCAGGCTTTGATGCAGGATTTGCGGAAGACCAACTTTGAATCGTACATGACAGAGACGGGTATGGTGCTGGAGGAGATTGGCTTTGAGCTGAAGCATATTAGACAGTGGGCAAAAACGAGGCGCGTGAAAACCCCAATTGCACAGTTTTTGGCTAAGAGCTTTGTTGTTCCGGAGCCGTATGGAGTGGTTTTGATTATGGCGCCGTGGAATTATCCGGTGCAACTTTGTCTTGAACCTTTGATTGGTGCTATTGCTGCGGGAAATACTGCAATTATTAAGCCTTCTGCTTATGCGCCGGCTGTCAGCGCTTGTATGGCAACTTTGATTTCTGAGATTTTTGAGCCTTCTTTTGTGGCTGTAGTAGAAGGCGGACGCGAACAAAATACTCAACTTCTAGAGCAGAAATTTGATTATATTTTCTTTACTGGAAGCTCCAGCGTTGGCAAAATTGTGATGGAGAAGGCCGCAAAGCATCTTACTCCAGTAAGCTTGGAACTTGGTGGTAAGAGCCCCGTTATTGTAGATCCTACGGCAGACTTGAAGATGGCCGCTAAGCGGCTTGCTTTTGGTAAGTATTTGAATGCCGGACAGACCTGCGTGGCTCCAGATTACCTGCTTATTGAAAGTGGTGTGAAAGATAAATTTCTGGAGTTTTTTAAAACTGCCGTGGAAGAGTTCTTTCCTAAGGGGAATTTTGCGAACATTCCTGTTATTGTAAATGAGAAGCATTATAACCGGCTTATGGGTTTAATTGATGGCACAGTTAAGCAAGGGGCTAAGATTTTTTTAGGTGGAAATGGCAATTCAGGCAATCGTTTTATTGAGCCTACCGTATTGACTGGGGTTACTTTTGACAGCCCAATTATGCAGGAAGAAATTTTTGGGCCAATCTTGCCTGTACTTGAGTTTGAAGGCTCAATAGATGGAATCTTGGATACTATCCGCAGGCGTTCAAAGCCACTTGCATTGTACTTGTTCTCAAACGACAAACAGGTTCAGCAAAAGGTGCTTTCTTCAGTGCCTTATGGTGGAGGGTGTATTAATGACACCATTATTCATCTAGCTACCTCTCATATGGGCTTTGGTGGAGTTGGTGAAAGTGGTATGGGAAGTTACCATGGGAAGAAGAGCTTTGATACCTTTACTCACTACAAGAGTATTGTTAAAAAATCGAATCTTATTGACCTTCCAATGAGGTATCACCCATACTCTGAAAGTAAGCTAAAGACAATAAAAATGTTCATGAAATAAGGCTGGAGGAATTAGATGAGCACACCACATATTGCTGCAAAACAGGGAGAAATTGCTTCTAGAATTTTGCTTCCGGGAGATCCACTTAGAGCAAAGTTTATAGCAGAGAATTTTCTTGAAAACGTTCATTGTTACAATACAATTAGAAATATGCTGGGCTTTACTGGTACCTACAAAGGCAAAGAAGTCAGCGTTCAAGGAACTGGAATGGGACAGCCCTCGCTTAGCATCTACGTTAATGAATTGGTCCAGTTCTATGGCGTTAAGAAGCTAATTAGAACCGGTACCTGTGGGGCCTTTTCTGAAGATTTACATCTAAAGGATATGGTAATTGTCCAGGCTGCCGCCACAGATAGTGGGATGCTTAAATCAAGGTTTGGGCAACTATCCTACCCAGCAGTGGCGGATTTTGAGCTGCTGTGCAGCGCGGTTGAAGCTGCAAAAAAGCTTGGTTATGACTACAAAGTTGGCACAACTTTTTCAAGTGACCAGTTTTATGATGAAAAGCTGACAGAAAAATATGCGCTTTTGGCTAAATATGGTGTTGGTTGCTGTGAGATGGAATGTGCTGAGCTCTTTACCATTGCAGCTCGCTATGGAGCTCAGGCTCTTGGGGTTCTCACCGTTAGCGATATGTGTCTTAAGAATGAGGCCTGTACGCCACAGGAAAGGGAGCAGACTTTCACCCGAATGATGGAAGTTGCACTTGAGGCTATCTAAGGGGGTATAAAATGAGCAAAAAACAAGTACTCGTGATAGGCGCTTCCAACATGGATATTTGCGCAAAAGGCTTTTCTTCCTTACGCAAGGGAGACTCTAACGTAGGCCAAATTACAAACGCCTGTGGTGGGGTTGGCCGCAACATAGCCGTAGCGCTCAAAAGACTAGGCCTAGACGTCCAATTCTTAACTGCAATTGCAAACGACTCCATGGGACAGTCGCTCGTAAGCTCCCTCAAAACGGATGGTCTTGACCTGCTTTTGCCTTTGCTGGATAGCAAAAATTATAGGACTGGCGTTTATTCTTACATTGTGGATTCTGAGGGTTCTTTGGTCTATGGCGTTAACGATATGAGTATTAATGAATGTTTGACCAGCTCAACGGTTTTATGTGCTTCTGATGTCCTAAAAACTGTAGATTGTGTTGTTTTTGAGGCTAATATACCAAAAGAGACCATTGAAACCCTTGTTAAAATGGATTACAGACTTGCAGCTGACTGCGTCTCCGTGGTTAAAGCAAGAAAGCTCAAAGGTGTGTTGGATAAGTTATTCCTACTAAAGGCAAATTATGCAGAAGCTTGCGAACTTGCAGGGATGAAAGCAGGTGAAGAACAAGATCCGTATGCTGTGGCCCAAAAACTTGCTGGTAAAGGTCTTCAGCGGGGTCTTATCACTCTTGGAAGTCACGGAGCCTTCTGTTTTAATGTTCATGCTTTTGAAAATGGCGGATTTGAATGGTATAAAGTAGAGCCACCAAAAGATGGAGATGTTTTTAATACAAACGGCTGTGGAGATGCTTTCTTTGCCGGCTTTATAAAGTCCTATCTTGAAGAAGATAACATGAAGAAGGCTCTGGAATTTGGCCAAAGAGTAGCAAGTGTTAATGCAAGAAGTGATGAAGCCATCTCAAAAGAGTTGTTCTCTCTTGCTTAATTGATTATATTAGTTGTTTTCGTGAGGTGAATTATGGAAAACTTGAATAAATATCTTACCTTTTCTCCTGAAGTAAAAGAGGCAATGGAAAGTGGAAAGCCAATTGTGGCTCTGGAAAGCACAATTATCAGTCATGGTATGCCATATCCAAAGAACGTTGAAACTGCAATTGCAGTTGAGAAAACAATCAGAGACAACGGTGCAGTTCCTGCAACTATTGCAATTATTAAGGGACATCTCATGGTGGGCCTTACTCCAGAAGATCTTGAGTATTTTGGTAAAAAAGGAACTGCCATCACAAAGGTTAGCAGACGTGACATCCCGGTTGTTGTTGCCAGAGGAGAGGACGGAGCAACTACTGTTGCAGCTACAATGATTATTGCCCATATGGCAGGCATTCAAGTTTTTGCTACAGGTGGAATTGGCGGAGTTCATAGAGGCGCTCAGACAACAATGGATATTTCTGCAGACTTGGATGAGTTCTCAAAGACTCCAGTTTTAGTGGTTTGTGCTGGAGCCAAGGCCATTTTAGATCTCAATCTTACAATGGAATATCTTGAAACAAAAGGCGTTCCTGTTTTCTGCTATCAGACAGATGAGCTTCCAGCTTTCTATAGTAGAGAAAGTGGAATTAAGGCACCCTTTAGATCTGACAGTGCTCAGGATTTGGCTAATATTTGGAAGGCAAAAACCAATCTTGGTATTGCTGGTGGTTTCATTGTTGCTAACCCAATTCCAAAAGAATACAGCATGGATTCAAAGCGCATTAATGCGGCAATTGATGAGGCTATAACTGAAATGAACAAGCTTGGTATACACGGCAAGGAAACAACTCCTTACCTTTTGGATAAGATTCAAAAGCTCACCGGTGGCGATAGCCTTGAATCCAATATTAAGCTAGTTCTTAACAATGCTAAGCTTGCAGCTCAGATTGCAAAGAATCTGGCATAATTTATTTTATTGAAAGTAAATGGCTAAGCAATGTCCTAGGGCGGGTGCCTGCGGTGCCTGCCAGTTTAATGGTGTCAAATATTCTACTCAGTTGTCTAGAAAGCAGGCTTATGTTGAGTCTTTGCTTTGTTGTTATGGTCCCGTTGCACCAATTATCGGGATGGAGAATCCGTTCCATTATAGGAATAAGGTGCAGTCCGTCTTTGGGGTAAACGCGAAAGGTGAGGTGGTGAACGGGATTTACAGGCTGGGGACGCACAAGCTTATTCCAATTCGCGATTGCATGATTGAGGACGAGGAAGCTGACGCTATTTTGGAGACAATCAAGGCGTTGGTGAAGGCGCGTGGGATTGAGCCGTATGACGAGGACCGCCAAGTTGGTGCAATTAGACATGTGCTAATTAGGCGCGCTGTGGCTACAAATCAGAGTTTGGTGGTTATTGTATCTGGCTCGCCTAAATTCAGGCCAAAAGAATCGTTCGCCCAAGAGATTGCAAAGCGGCATCCGTCCGTCAAGGGCGTTTTGCTAAATGTAAACAATGAAAAGACTTCTATGGTGTTGTCCTCTGCTCCTTGTAAGCTTATTTGGGGTCAAGGCTGGATTGAAGATGAGCTTTGCGGGATGCGCTTTAGGATATCGGCCAAGAGCTTTTATCAGGTTAATGCAACGCAGGCGGCCAAGCTTTATACCATTGCAATGCGAATGGCGCGCTTTACTGGCAACGAGACTGTCCTTGACGCCTACTGTGGTACTGGTACCATTGGACTTATTGCTTCCCGTTGGGGCGCAGGCCGTGTGATTGGTATTGAGCTGAATCCTTCCGCGGTTGCCGATGCTGTAGAAAACGCCACCCTCAACGGGGTGTCTAACGCCACCTTCATCTGTGGCGACGCCAGCGCCGTGTTGAAATGCATGGCCAAAGGGCATGTGTGGCTTGGAGCCGGCACTGCCTTAGTTGGCCTGGACCCCTCTGAGCCGTCTGATTACACCCAAATTTCCAGCGTTGACGTCCTCTTTATGGACCCTCCGCGCAGTGGTAGCGACGAACGCTTTCTTTCCTCCGTCATCAAGCTTTCCCCTAAAACGATAGTCTATATCTCGTGCAATCCCCAAACTTTAGCCCGAGATCTGCGATATCTGACCACTTTTGGACCATACCACATGGTGGGGGCACAGCCTGTGGATATGTTCCCCCAAACGGACAGCATTGAAACAGTCGTTTTATTGACACGCATATAGCTTCGTCACGTCGCGCGGGCCGTATCTGTAATACTGTCCCTTGCTTGTTCCTTGCTCTATACATGTCACTAAAACTCCTTACAGTCGCACTACTAACTAGACAATAACCGCGTCGCGACACTCGGGCCGTATTAAATAATACTGTCCCTCATTTGCTCCTTGTTCTTGCCCGTTATTAGTGCTCCCTACATATTGACACGCATATAGCTTCGTCACGTCGCGCGGGCCGTATCTAAAACTCCCTACAGTCGTTTTATTGACGCTTGTAACATTGGCAACTTAGTACAACTTGCTACAGTGGCAACAAGTATGACGGATCAAGAAATATATCCACTGTGCTGATTGGGATTTATTAAACTATAGGCGCAAATTATGATATCATATCCAAAGTTCAAAAGGGGGTTGTAATGGACACACAGAAATTGGATCAGATACATGCTTTTGCTGTTAAATGGTACGATAAATTTTGTGACAAGGGCATAGATTATATCCAGCTAGTGGACCATTATTTGGCAGATGACTGCTCCGCTTTGGACTTTAAGATGTGCCCCTGCAACACAGATTTCAAAGATGCCTATGGGAGAGCGGTCAGCTATACCAAAGATTTTTATACTACCCAAGACCTCATTACAGACATCCCTCTTTTGGGCTCAGGAATTTATTCCTGGTGGCGATACTACAACCACTGGGCGCACACCGGCGAGGAGATTCTTGAGCCGGAAAATCGCGCCTGGTTTATAATTGCCCTAAATCACCTCATGACCCTCACGGGCGATAATCCTCACCTTTTTAGGGGAACTCTGAAAGAGATACACATTGTGTCCACAGAGGGCTACTACGGTGGCACCAAGCCGCTTGCTGACGAGGAATTCCAACAAGCCTTAATTTTTCGCAGCACGGGCAGTGGGCATTTTTCTGCCTACACTCAAGACCACACCAAGACGCGTTCTTCTTCCCTCAAACTCTCCAAAGCCGATACCTCTAGGCTTTTTTCTGTTATTCAAAATTACTTCAGTAAAGACTACGCCCAGTACCTTGCCCAAGACAAGGGAGATTGGGAAATGGAACTGATAAATACTGATGATGAAAGCTTTAAGATTAAGGGCTCGTTGTGTGCAACTTATGAATATGAAGGTTTGAATATATCGGAATATATTCGGAGTTTGGTGGGGCTTGAAGGAGTGTTTGGGTTGAATTGGTGTAAGCCCAACCTACTGGAGCGAATAAAAGTAGAATATCAGAAAGTTACTAAAACTGAGGATAAAGGTGTCATAAACTACTTTGAGCAAATGCTTATTGATAGAAGACTTGGGATTCTGGAGCTGGTTCAGCAGAAGGGGGCTACTGGAGGCAAAGTCACCCATAAGTATGAGGTGCCAGAGGAGGTTGAGAATCTCTTTCAAAAGGTTGAAGCTACCCCAATTTTTGGTTATATAAATGGAAATAGTTCAGATGCTGTTCAAATTCCAAATGAAACTAGAGACTATAGGCTTACTCTTGATTATAGAAAGACTGCATCAGAAGTTATAAAAAACAGTTTTGATAAAAGAGGCCTACCTGTAGGGTATCCTAACTTTGCTAAATATGTTTGTGAGCTTCTCCAAGTTTCAGGTTTGGCGGATATTTTGAATCCTAAAATATATGAATTGGTGAGGCACAGTAAATCTGAATATGTTTATGTCAGTGTTGCTTTTGACTGGGGCGATAAAACCTACTATTACCTTACTGAGGATGACAGCATTGGAGTTGGAGACAAAGTTATTGTTCCCGCTGGTGTAGATAATCATGAAGTAGAGGTAGAAGTGGTGGACATTGAATATTTTTCTGCTAATTTTGTGCCAATACCTGTTGAAAAGACCAAAGAGATAATTAGAAAGTGTTAAACATCCTCTTTAAGTAGGATTTTTGAATTTTTATTTGTATATTTTATGTGGATAGAAAAACGGCATTATAGAGGAGACAAATGACGAAATGTATTATGGCAAAGAAAAATGAAATCACTATTCGATCAAGTGCAGCGGAATATTTAACTTATGTTGCTTCTGTTGGGGATCAACAGGACAGTATTGAGATGCGCTACGAGGATGAGAATATATGGTTGACTCAGAAGATGATGGCAACCTTGTACGGTGTGGATGCCCGTACAATAAACGAGCACATTAAAAAAATCTATTCTGATTCTGAGCTTGAAGAATCTTCAACTATCCGGAAATTCCGGATAGTTCAGGCTGAAGGACTTCGTCAAGTTGCACGTGATACCTTGCATTATAATCTCCAAATGATTATTGCAGTAGGCTTTAAGGTCAACAATGAAAGAGCAGTACAGTTCCGCAAATGGGCCAATGGTATTGTTAAGGACTACACTATCAAAGGCTGGGTCATGGACGATGAACGGTTGAAGAATGGTGGTTCTGTGCTTACAACGGAATATTTTGACCGCTTGCTTGAGCAGATAAGAGAAATTCGTCTGTCTGAACGCAGATTCTATCAGAAGATAACAGATATTTATGCGACTTCGCTTGATTATGATCGCACAGCAAAGACTACAAAGCAGTTTTTTGCCAAAGTTCAAAATAAAATGCACTATGCAGTACACGGACATACGGCTGCTGAACTTATTTATGAACGTGCTAATGCCCAAAAACCACATATGGGGCTTACTACATGGGAAGCAGCACCAAACGGGAAAATCGTGAAGAGCGATGTGAGTATTGCTAAGAATTATTTAAGTGACGAAGAAATGCGTTCCCTAGAACGTATTGTCTCAGCATATCTAGACTTGGCAGAAGACCGAGCTCAGCGGCATATCCCAATGACAATGGAGGACTGGTCAAAGCGTTTGGACTTGTTCCTTCTGGCCGACGACAGAGAATTGCTTCAGGACGCAGGCAAGATTACAGCAGAGATTGCAAAATCAAAAGCAGAGACGGAATTTGAAAAATATCGCATCATCCAAGACCGATTATTTATATCTGATTATGATAGATACTTGCTTGAATTACAGGAAGAAGTAAAGAAATAAAGTTCTATCTTGTTGTGAGTTATGTAGCTTTTAACAATTTGTTGACACGATGGGTGTGTACTATTAGAGCTATCATTAAAAAATTAGATTGTTGTTGAGCTTTACATGTCAATTTATGTCTGCTTGAAGTTTCTGGTCTAGAATGCCAAAATAGGTGAGCTGGAGGAACAGAAATGTTTGAAGCAACAAAAAAATTAAGCAATGGTGTAGAAATTCCTGTGATGGCACTTGGCACCTGGCTTATTGCTAATGATAAGGTGGCGGAGGCTGTAAAGGCTGCAGTTCAGATGGGGTATCGGCATATAGATACGGCACAGGCTTATGAAAATGAGTGCGGAGTGGGTGAAGGGATTCGTACCTGCGGGGTGCCAAGAGAGCAGCTTTTTGTTACGTCAAAGGTGGCGGCGGAGTATAAGACTTATGAGGAAGCGGCGGCAAGCATTGACAAGAGCCTTGCAGATATGGGGCTCGATTATCTTGATATGATGATAATTCACAGCCCGCAGCCTTGGGATGACGTTAATGTGAGCGAAGACCGATACGTGGAGGGTAACCGTGCGGCTTGGAGGGCTCTGGAGGATGCTTATAAAGCCGGAAAGCTTAGGGCTATAGGGGTATCCAATTTCTTGCAAGAGGATATCGATAGCTTGTGGGAGACTGCTGAAATTAAGCCAATGGTCAATCAGGTGCTTTGCCATATTTCCAATTCTCCACTGGAGTTAATTGCTTACTGTCAGAAGAAAGGTATGGTGATGGAGGCGTATTCTCCTGTTGCTCACGGTGAGGCTTTTAAGAATAAAATAATTGCCCAGATGGCAGAAAAGTATGGCGTTACTATTCCACAGCTGTGTATTCGTTTTGATGTTCAGCTTGGAATGATTGTTCTGCCAAAGACGGCAAATCCTGAACACATGAAGACAAATGCGGCTGTAGATTTTGAGATTTCAGAAGAGGATATGGATGTTCTCAAGCAGGTGGAAAAAATCAAGAACTATGGTGAACACAGCATTTTCCGTGTATTCGGAGGAAAATAATAAAAGCAGGAGAGTTGGATAAAATGAAAAAATCTTTAACCTTAGGAATTTTAACAAGCTTAGTTTTGTTGCTTTTTGCAACGTCTTGCGCAACCAGCGCAATCAATACAAGTACAACCAGCGCAACAACTGCAACAACTTCAGAAGAAAGATATGTAACTGCTATCTTTACAAAGGAAGATGCTCAGCCTTATTCACATAGCTCAAAGGAAAAAGAGCAACTGGATACTATTTGGATTTACTATAACGACAATACTTTTGAGCAGTTTGCCGAGCACGAAGACAAGCTTGTAGCCTTTAGCAATGGAAATTATGAACAGGTTGGAGAAGAAGTTTTTTCCAAAATTACAATCATTCGTACCCACAAGTATCAGAATGAACAGCTCTTGGATTATAGCTCAGAGCATACCTATGACCTTGGGCCTTTAGGTTTTGAGCAAATCTATTCCTATGCAAGAAGTGGCAAAAAAATTGAGGCAATCTTCTATGGCTTAGATAGGCAACTTCTGATTGAAGAAGACGGCGATAGAGAGTTGTTGGATACAATCTGGATTTACTATGACGACAAGACTTTTGAACAGTTTGCCTGCGTGGAGGACAAAATGCAGCTCTTCAGCACTGGCGATTATGAGTTTGCCGATGGCGGAGATTTTGTCTATGAAGTCCAAGAAGCTAATTATGGGGATATTATCATAAATAGGCATCAGAAATATATTACAGGTAAAGGTTTAGTCTCTTATGAGTCCTCGCATACCTATGACCTTAACTCGCTTGGCTTTATTGCAATTGTCAGGCCTCAGCTTTAATCATGTACACTACGCAATACCTTTCTCCTCTTGGACCCCTCACGCTGGCAGCTGACAACGAAGCTCTAATTGGCCTGTGGTTTGACGACCAAAAGTACTTTGGAAGCCAAAATCTCGGCAGCCTAGCCACAGCCAAAACCCAAAGTTATTCCGTGCTTGAACAGGCAAAACGCTGGCTTGATATCTATTTTTCCGGCCACAAGCCCGATTTTCTTCCACCGCTCAACTACAGCTCAACTCCGTTTAGGCAAAGAGTTTGTGAAATTATGCTGACAATCCCTTACGGCCAAACCATCACCTATGGCGAGATTGCAAATATACTAGCAAAAGAAAGAGGCGTTGAGAAAATATCGGGTCAAGCGGTAGGTGGGGCGGTTGGGCATAATCCAATTGCACTGATGATTCCTTGTCACCGAGTGGTGGGCGCAAACGGCAATCTTACCGGCTATGGTGGAGGTCTTGACCGCAAAGTGAAACTTCTTAGTCTTGAAGGGGTGAATCTAGATGGGTTTTTTGTCCCAGGTAGTTCTGGCAATAAGGGTAAATGATTTTCTTTTTGACAGCTTCGTTGATGAAGGCCTTGGCTTGGGGAAGCTGGTAGACGTTGGATTTGCAGTACAGGAAGGTGGATCTGACAAAGGGCTCTCCGTCTGCAAAGAAGCAGGGAATTGAACAGCCATCAAAGTCTTCAAGGGCAATTTCAGGGATGAGAGACCAGCCAAGGCCTCTTTTTACAAGGTCCATGCTGGAGGTGATAGAGTCCACTTTAATTATGTGCTCAGAAGGCTTTATCCCGTTTTCATGGCGCCATTTTGCCATCAGGGAGTATTGAACGGAGTCTGTTCCTCTATCTATATACGTATAGGAGCTCAGGTCTTGACCTTCAAATTCCTTGTTGAAAACCACACACATGGCTTCCCTGCTTAGAAGAGTTTTGAAGCCTTCCCACTTGTAGTCTCCTCTGATAATGGCAATGTCAAGTTCATCGGAAAGGACCATGGGGTAGAGAAGGTGGCCCTTTTGAGTTTTAATCTTTAAGTCTACGTTTGGATAATTTTTATGAAAAACTGCTACCAGATCTGGAAGATGATAGAGCATGTAGTTGTCTGAGACTCCAATGGTAAGGGTTCCAAAAACATCTCCACTTGTCTCTCTAAGGCAGTTTTTCATTTCTGAAATGTTTTCTGAAATTAAAGTGCAATATTGAAGAACTTTTTCTCCGGAAGGGGTGAAATGGACGCCAGAATGGCTTCTGGTGAATAAGACAGTATTAAGTTCGTATTCAATATTGCTTATTCTTTTTGATATTGCAGATTGGGTTAGATTCATTTGGTCTGCAGTCTTGGTAATATTCTTGGTGGAGTTGAGGTTTTTAATCATCTCAAAATCTATTTCATCCATTTTAGCGCCCCCTTGTTTAAAATATTCCATTTTGGAATGGAAATCAATGAAATAGTTTCAATTTCTTTTTCGATAATCTCATGTAACCATATAAAGTGCGAATGAGTAGGCTCATCTTCGTAGTGATATTTTAAATATTTTTTCATAGGGAGGCTATTATGAAAAAAACTTTGTTAGTTCTTTTGGTACTTGCTCTTGCTTTTACAGTATTTGCAAACGGTTCAGACGAAAGTGCTGAAGCAACCGGAGAATGGAAATTTGAGA
>CAVCYP010000008.1:11886-46299 GCA_963606545.1 Sphaerochaetaceae bacterium | reverse complement strand
CTTGACCTTGTTGGTGGTTTTGAAGAGGAATTTGACATTAGAGTTCCAGATGAGAAAGGAAGAACTTTTGAAACAGTTGGTGAGGCTGTTGATTATTTGGTTTCTGTTCTCAAATAATTTAAAGAATTATGGCTTTTTATAAAGTTGAAAAGGCTCCTGATATCCCAGAAGAGAGGATGAAGGAGCTTTTGTTTTTCCAAGAAAGTATTGGAATAAAATTTAAGGATATCTCAATATTGAATAATGCCTTTATTCATTCTTCCTATGCAAATGAGGTAAAGAATGAAAAGATATTGGACAATGAGAGACTTGAGTTTCTTGGCGACAGTGTTTTATCAATTGTCGTTTCAAAATGGCTTTACGATAATCTCAAAGGGGACGAGGGCGACTGCACTAAAGTTAGAAGTGTTGTGGTTAGTGAAGATTCTCTTTCCATTGTGGCCAAGAAGCTTGAACTTGACAGGTATTTGATTATAGGAAAAGGAGAAGAGCTTACTGGTGGCAGATTCAAGAAGGCCATTTTGGCCGATTGTACTGAGGCCGTTTTTGCCGCTATCTACCTAGACCAAGGGATGGAGATTGTAAGAGATTTCATCCTGAGTAATCTTAAGCCAAACATTGAAGCTGTTTTGAATAATCAGTTTAAAAAAGACTATAAAACTATGCTTCAGGAGTGGGCTCAAAAGCGCTACAAGAAGGTTCCTATTTATAACTTTATCAAGTCAACTGGACCGGAACATGACCAGCTTTTCTTCTACACGGTGTCGGTTCACGGCATCACCTATGGCCCTGAAGTTGGTCACAACAAAAAGGACGCCGAGCAGAACGTGGCAAAGTTGGCTTGGGAGCAGCTTGCTAAGCAGACCTCTAAGCCCGATGCATCAAACTAGCCTGATTTAACAAAATTTCTCTTTGATTTAGTGTAGGGTAATCAATTACCATTTCAAGTAGTTGGTTAAGAATTTCTCCCATCTCTTTGGATTTTGGTATTCCTACTGAATTCAAATCCTGCCCAGTAACAGCAAGTTCACTTAAATACATTGGGTCGTTGATGAGTTTTTCTATACGTGGTAAAAGATTAGCATACAGCTCTGACCATTTTGCTCCACTTGAAGCAATTTGATCTGACCATTGTAGCTCAAAGACCATTTGTAGCTTGTCTTTTCCCACAGAACGAATAAAGCGTTTTATATCTCCATCCCTCAAATGGTCTGTATCTTTTGCGGTATGATTAAGAACTAATAGCCTGACATCCTCAATAAGCTGATTTGAACATTTCAGCCGTCTAAGAACTATTGCTGAAAGTTCAGAGCCTTTTGCTTCATGTTCTGGAAAACGCATTATGCCATAGCGGTTATAAATCATGGTAGCTGGTTTTCCAATATCATGAAGAAGGGCAGCAAGACGTACGGTTAGATTATAACCAGCACTGGCTGCTGCATCAACGCATAAGTATATGTGCTCTAAAACATTAGCCGTAGAAACTTTTCTTTGGCTAATCTCTTTACATTCATACAGTTCAGGTAAAATAAGGGCTAAAATGCCTGTCTTTTCCAAGATTTTAAGTCCTACTGAAGGCTTCTTAGTCAGGAGAATTTTTGAAAGTTCATCAAAGATTCTTTCTTGGGAGACCTTTGAAATCAAAGAGCAAAGTTCTGTTGCAGCTTCAAGAGTTTCTTTTTCAGCTTCAAAACCAAGTTTTGAGCAAAATCTAGCCAAGCGCATTAATCTAAGGCCGTCTTCTTTGAAGCGTTCTCTTGGGTTTCCAATTGCTCTAACTAGGTGAGAAGAAAGGTCTGAAAGACCGCAAAAATCATCGGTTATAGTACCATCTTTGCAGTTAGCTGCAAGAGCGTTGATGGTAAAGTCGCGCCTAGAGAGATCTTCGTGAAGATTAGTGATGTAGGTGACGTTGTCTGGGTGACGGCCGTCTGTGTAGTTGGATTCTGAGCGAAAGGTGGTGACTTCATAGCTTTCGCCTTTAAAGAGAACTGTGACGGTTCCGTGTTTAAGCCCGGTTGGGATGACTTTTTTGAATAGTCCAATCACCTGCTGTGGAGTTGCGTTGGTGCAAAAGTCATAGTCGCTGTTTGGGACGTCAAGATAGTAGTCACGTACGGCGCCACCTACAATATAGAGACTAAATCCTTTCTCTTCAAAGAAATTGGCAAATTCCATTACTTTTTTGGGAACTGGATAGGCTGTTTTTTCTGCAACAATTTCACTCATGTAATTAATAATATATCAAAGTGGAATGTGTAGTCAAAATATGTAGAAAAGATATATAATTTTGCAAACTTGTTTTTGGAGAAAAATATGTTTAAAAGCGTTGACCCAAGACAGGATTTTCCAAAGATGGAAGAAAAAATCCTGGAGTTTTGGAATAATAATGAAATTTTTAAGAAATCAGTAGAAAATCGTCCTGCAGATAATGAGTTCTCTTTCTATGATGGTCCTCCCTTTGCAACAGGACTTCCTCACTATGGGCATTTAGTTCCTGGTACAATTAAGGACATTATTCCAAGATATAGAACAATGAAAGGTCAGCGAGTTGTGCGCAACTGGGGTTGGGATTGTCACGGCCTTCCAGTAGAAAACCTTATGAAGAAAGAACTTGGAATTTCTAGTGCTAGAGAAATTCAAGAATATGGGGTTGAAAACTACAATAATCGTTGTCGCGAAAGTGTTATGAAATACACCAATGAGTGGAAGCACACCATCTCCAGAATGGGAAGATGGGTAGACTTTGACCATGGTTACAAAACCATGGATAAGAGTTTTATGGAAAGCATTTGGTGGGTTTTCAAAACTCTTTATGACAAGGGACTTATTTATAAGGGTTATAACATTCTCCCATATAGCCCAGGTCTTGGCTGTCCACTCTCAAACATGGAAGTAAACCTTGGTGGGTATAAGGATGTAACAGATCCTGCTATTACAGTTAGATTTAAGGTAAAGGGAACTACAGATACCTATTTCCTTGCTTGGACCACCACTCCTTGGACACTGCCTTCCAACCTGGCTTTGGCTCTTGGTCCAGACATTGATTATGTAAAGCTTCTTGATAAGGAATCTGGAGACAAATATATCCTTGGAGAAGCAAGACTTAGTGCTTATTACAAGGATGAAAGTGCTTATGAAATTCTTCAGCATTTCAAAGGTACTGAACTTGCTGGTATGCGCTATGAACCTTTGTTTGATTACTTTGCAAATCTTTATGACAAAGGTGCTTTTGTTACAGTTCTTGGTGATTATGTAACAACAGTAGATGGTTGTGGTATTGTCCATACTGCCCCTGGCTTTGGTGAAGATGACTACAATGTACTAAAGGGAACAGGAATTCCAGTTGTTTGTCCAATTGATGATGAATGTAAGTTCACCGCTGAAGTCCCAGATTATCAGGGAATCTTTGTTAAGGATGCAGATAAAGCAATCATTGCAAGACTTAAGGAAGAGGGTAAGCTGGTTAAGAGAGAAAACTACCTTCATAGCTATCCCTTCTGCTGGAGAACAGGAAGTCCACTCATTTACAGAGCAATGGACTGTTGGTATGTAAACGTCTCAAAAGTCAAAGAACACATGGTTGCTAACAACCAGAAGATTACTTGGGTTCCAGAACATCTTAAGAATGGGCGTTTTGGTAAGTGGCTTGAAGGGGCTAGAGACTGGGCTATTTCAAGAAACAGATTCTGGGGAAATCCAATTCCAGTATGGAAATGTGATGGTTCTGACTATGTTGAAGTTATTGGCTCAATTGCTGAACTTGAAGAAAAATGTGGCCAGAAAGTAGATGATATTCACAAGCACAACGTAGACAAACTCACTTGGCCAAGTCCAGACGGAAAGGGAACCATGAGAAGAGTTCCAGATGTTCTTGACTGCTGGTTTGAAAGTGGTAGCATGCCATATGCTCAGCTGCATTACCCGTTTGAAAACCAAGAAAGATTTGAGAAAATCTTCCCAGCTGACTTCATTTGTGAAGGCCTAGATCAGACTAGAGGTTGGTTCTACACCCTCACTGTCATGGCCAGCGCACTCTTTGACGAGCCTGCTTTCAAACACTGTGTAGTAAACGGCATTATCTTAGCTGAAGACGGCGAAAAGATGTCCAAGAGCAAAGGCAACTTCACAGATCCAATGATTCTTGTCAACCAATACGGCGCCGACGCCTTGAGATTTGCACTTATGAATAGCGCCGCCGTCCATGCCGATGATCTTAAATTCTCAGACCAGATGGTTAAAGACGTTCTGAAATCTATTATTCTTCCACTTTGGAACGCTTATTCCTTCTTTGTAACTTACGCTAACATAGATGGTTACACTCCAAGTGAGACTTCCTATGAAGACTTGAAGAATCCGCTTGATAAGTGGATGATTTCAACTTTGGAAGCTCTTACTCATGATATGGATGATGCACTTGACAAGTACGATATTCAGAGAGCTTGTGGTTATCTTCTAAGCTTCATGGACAGCCTTAACAACTGGTACATCAGACGTAGCAGAAGAAGATTCTGGAAGAGCGAGAATGATGGCGACAAGAAGATGGCATATGACACGCTTTATAAAGTTCTTATGACCTTTGTAAAGCTTGCTTGTCCAATTCTTCCTTTCATCTGTGAAGAAATTTATCAGAATTTAAAGACTTCTTCAGATTCTGAAAGTGTACACCTTTGCGATTATCCAAAATATGATGCCTCACACAGAGACTATGCCCTTGAAAAAATGATGGATTTAACAGTTAAGGCCATCACAATGGGAAGATCTCTTAGAAGTGCAAATAACCTTAAGAATAGACAGCCACTTAAGAAACTCTTCCTTGTTGATAGAAATGAAGAGGACAGAAAGATCCTTAAGAACATGTCTTCTATTATTGCTGAAGAGCTAAACGTTAAAGCGGTTGAAATCAATGGGGATGAATCTTCACTGGTTGATTACACCGCTAAGGCCAACTTCAAGGTGCTTGGCTCTAAGCTTGGAAAGGCTATGAAGGAAGTTGCTTCTAAGATTCAAGACTTCAGAAGTGAGCACATTTCATCTCTACTTGAAGGGCTCAAACACAAGATTGAATACGGTGAAGGCCAGAGTGTTGAAATTGGCAAGGATGATCTGGTAATTCAGAGAAATGAAAAGGCTAACCTTAAGATTCTCAACGAAGGCGAGCTTACAGTTGGTTTTGATACTGAAGTTTCTAAAGAGCTTCTTTATGAAGGAATTGCCAGAGATGTGGTACGTTCAATTCAGACTTTGAGAAAGGAATCGGGCTTGGATGTAAGTGATAGAATCCTTCTTACCATTGGTGGAGATGAAGTTCTGGAGAAGGTTTACAACCAGTTTAAGGATTTCATTGAAGCTGAAACGCTTACAAGTAAGTCTTCTTTCAATAAGGAATTGGATGCGCCTGAAACTGAATCTGGTGCTCGTATAAAGATTGAGAAAGCCTAAATTGAGTAAAGTATGAAAACTGCTAAAGTCCATCCATTAGGATTTCTTCTTATATTTGGGGTTTGCATTTTGGCATTAGTGCCATCTTGTGCCCACAAGAGTCCTTTGAAGGATAAGATGTTTATTCAATCCTACGGGATGGACGGACAGTTTGTAATTACCGTTGATGCTACTAAACTGAACTTGGGTGAATATGTTGATACTTCCTCTTCTGATGTAGACTATGTTGCCCAAAGGATGAGTAGACTTTCAATTGTTCTGTTTGATAAAACGGGTGAGTATTTGGATTATCCAGCAGATTTATCCGTCTATGATTTTGATGGGGCAATTGAAGGGGATTATTCCAAGACACTTCTTTCAGCTGCTTTAAAAATGAGCAATCTTTTTACTCCGGAAAAAGGGGAGAGTGGTCTGAAACTTTTTGTAGATGAGACTAGTGGCCTTCAGGTGGCTATTCCTTCAAACGGGATAATCTTATTTTCATCGGACTCAGTTGAAGAGAGCTATCAGAGCACGTTTAAGAGTAGTGAGAAGCTGATTTCAGATGACCAGGCACAAAAGTTAGCTAGCTGTGAGATTGGTATTTACGTTTCTAATCCTAAAACTTTGATAGATTTAGGGTTGGATGTGCCTAGAAGCTCGCTTGAAAACATTGAATATATACTTTTGATGCTAAACGGTGATACCTTTTCTATTGATTTTAAGCTTAAGAATGAAGAACTTGCAAAGAGCTTTTCTGTAATTATCAAGGGTTCGTACGTTGGGCAGCTCAGAAGAGCAGGTGAGACAATTGACTTTGAACAGCTGAAAGAGCAGTTTGTTCAAGAATTTGATATGGTTAGTGTCAAGAATCTAGGTTTGACACAAGAACAAAATGAGGCTATCAAGAATACAATTACAGGACTTCTTGAGGTTTTCAACTTTGGAGGTACAACATGAAAAGAATTTTAACTGGCGATAGAACAACTGGAAGACTCCATTTAGGACACTTTGTAGGCTCACTTCAAAGCAGAGTGGCACTTCAGCACGACTATGACACGTTCATCCTTTTGGCAGACGTTCAGGCGCTGACCACACACTTTCAGAACCCACAACTGATTAACGACAGCATCTACCAGGTGGCAATGGACAACCTCTCTGTTGGCCTTGACCCCAACAACATCACTTTTGTCCAGCAATCGCAAGTCACTGCTATAGCTGAACTTACAGTCTTCTACTCAATGCTCACCACCGTTAACCACCTGTTGATTAACCCAACAATTAAGAGTGAATCCCGCAACTACGGCTTTGGCGAGACTGACGGAGACTTCACCTACGATTTTTCAAAACTCACCTATGGCTTCTTAGGCTACCCAGTCTCCCAGACCGCAGACATAACTTTCTGCAACGCAGACTTGGTCCCTGTTGGCGAAGACCAGCTCCCACACATTGAATTTTCCCGCAAACTGGTTCGTCGTTTCAACGAAATGTACGGCACCAACATCACAGAACCTGAAGCCAAACTCTCTTCCACCGGACGCCTTTGCGGCCTAGACGGCAACAGCAAAATGGGCAAAAGCCTTGGCAACGCCATCTACCTCTCCGACGACGCCAAAACGGTCTCCCAAAAGGTCATGCAAGCGGTAACCGATACCAATCGTATCAGCGTCAAAATCCCTGGCAACCCCGATGTTTGCACCGTTTACACCTACCATAAAACCTTCAATGCTGGTGAAGCAGAAAACGTCTGTTCTATGTGTAAAAATGCCCAGATTGGTTGCGTAGCCTGTAAGAGAATGCTAGCGGAAAAGCTCAATTCAATCCTTGATCCAATACGCGAAAGAAGAGCAGGTTACGAGGCCCATCTTGATGATGTAAAAGACATTATTAAGAGCGGAACAGCTAAAGCAAACGAGATTGGAAATGCTATGGTCACAGATGTTAAAGACCACATGCATGTTCTTTTGAAGTAAACAATTAATGGAGAATTCATGAATAAAATTTCTATAGGTGTTCTTGGTTCTGGAACCTGGGGCATGGCTCTTGCTAGACTTTTAGCTAATTCAGATAAAGATGTAACAGTTTGGTCTGCAATCAGCTCTGAAATTGATAATCTTAAAGCAACAAATAAATATCCAAAGCTTCCAGAAATGGTGCTTCCAAATAATATTTGCTATACAACAGATATCAAAGAGGCCTGTGAAGGAAAAGCTATTGTACTTTTCTCTGTACCATCGGTATTTGTAAGAGAGACGGCAAGGAAAGCTGCACCTTATATCACAGCTGACCAGATTGTGGTGGATGTGGCTAAAGGGCTTGAAAATGATTCCTTCAAGACGCTTTCAGAAGTCATTGAGGATGAAGTTGGTCCAGTGCGCATTGTTGCACTTTCCGGTCCAACTCATGCAGAGGAGGTTGCAATTGACCTTCCTACTATGATTATTGCTGCCTCTAAGGATGAAGCTGCTTCAAAGTTTGTTCAAGGTGTGTTTAGCACGCAATATATGAAAGTCTTCACAAGTTCCGATGTCCGTGGCGTAGAAATCTGTGGTGCAATTAAGAATATCTTTGCCCTTGCTGCAGGGCTTTCAGACGGGCTTGGCTTTGGCGATAACGCTAAAGCTGCCATTATGACTTTAGGTATTCATGAGATGAAACGGCTTGGTCTTGAGCTTGGCTGTCAAGAAGAAACCTTCTTTGGCCTTGCAGGACTTGGGGACCTCATTGTTACCTGCATGAGCCCGCATAGTAGAAATAACCGCTGTGGACGTCTCATTGGACAGGGCGTTCCTGCTAATGAGGCAACAAAGCAAATTGGCATGGTGGTTGAAGGCTTAAATGCTTTACCCCCAGTAGTTAAACTTGCTAAAAAGCGTAAGATTGACATGCCAATAGTAAAACTTCTGGACATGATTGTCAGAGGTGTTATTACCCCACAAAAAGCGGTAGAAATGATTTACGCTATAGAAAAAGTCCACTAATTTAATGCAATGCGCTGGAGCACCTCATAGGTTGGTCCAGTGCGGTGTAACGTACTTTTAAATAGTGAAATCGCCTGCACCGGGAAACTTACCGGCGTTACTGGAATGCTGTCAAGCCTTATTCCTCTAAGGTCTACCCGTCTACCCAGTGTAATGTGAGCCCGGAATTTTTTAGCATCAAAATCAATGCCACAATCCCATGCTGCTTTATAAGTAATTTGTGCTAGAGTATCAAGTTGCTCTTCTTTTGCTGTTGAACAAAATACTGTGGCACTTTCTGGCTGTGCAAAGTAACCTAAACGGCAAAGACTTAAATTGAAAGATTTAGTTTTGCTTAGAGCATCTTCTAAAACAAAAGTCAGACTTGTGGCAGCTTCCTGAGTGATTTCTCCCAAAAAAGCTAGGGTGAGGTGATAGGTTTCCTGCTTACAAAATGAGCCGTGGCAGTTTTGTTGGATTAGTCCAGAGAGGCGAGTGAGCTCGTTTTTTGCTTCTGGGTTAAGTTCAAGTGCCAGAAAAGTGCGCATTGTCTCTTCTGGCTGGAGGTAGGCTTGGCGTTTTGTGATGTTATGCATTGTAACCTATTGGAAACTCCTCAACTGAATCAATAGCCTTCTGAAGAAGGTCTTCAATCTTCATTTCTTGGTAGGAGACGGTTTGAGCTGCAACTTCAGGTCTGACAAGCGGATGCTTTGGGCTAAAGACTACACAGCAGTCATCATAGGGGAGAATACTGGTTTCATAGGTGCCAATCTCACGGGCTGTGTCTATAATCTCGCCTTTATCCATTGCAACCAGTGGTCTAAGAACAGGAATTTCTGACATGCTGTTAGTAAAGCAAATGCTTTCCAGCGTTTGAGATGCAACCTGTCCAAGGGCCTCACCTGTAACAAGAACTTTACAGTCTCTGGCTTTTGCAATTGCATTGGCAACCTTCATCATACAGGCCCTCATCATGAGAGTGTGTTCTTCTTCTTTGGAATGTTCCTTAATCCAAAGTTCACATTCCGTGAAATTAACAACTACAAGGTTAGTACCTTGATTGTAGGGCGCAATGAGTCTAGCAAGATCTTTGACTTTCTGAAGAGCCATCTCAGAGGTGTAGGGATAAGCATGGAAGTAAAGACAATCCTGCTTAAGACCACGTTTTGCCATTCTGTAACCGGCAACAGGAGAGTCGATTCCACCTGAAAGAAGGAGTAGACCCTTACCGGCTGTTCCAACTGGAAGTCCACCAGGACCGGCAATTGGAGAGGTGTACATATAGGCCTTATCTCTAACTTCAATAAAGATTTGCTTTTGTGGGTGATGAACATCAACCTTCATGTTTGGATAGCGATCAAGTACAATTCCACCCATTTCAGCTTCAATCTGATAGCTATTCATAAAGAAAGATTTATCGCCACGACGGCATTCTGCCTTAAAAGTACCAGTACCATCAGCAAAAGGCTCTTTTTCAATAAGCTGTTTTGCACAGTCACACATTTGTGCCCAATCCTTCTCACAGACTAGAGCTCTTGAGAAGCCAACAACCCCAAAGGTAGTCTTTAGGGTCTTTATAACATGTTCTTCTGGACAAGCTGAGTCAACATAAAGATAGAAACGACCTTTTTCTCTTGTAAGAACACTTCTGTAAGGATGAATTTTGAGTTTTATATTATTCTTTAGTTTCTTCTCAAAGAAACCTCTGTTTAAGCCTTTTAAACTAATCTCACCAAGTTTGATGAGATAGAGTGACATTCCTGTTGTATTATTTTCCATAACCTAACTCCTTGTAGGTGTCTTTAATTGCATTGCACAAAAGATTAACTTCTTCATCAGTATTTTCACTGCCAAAGGATATCCTTATGCTAGAGCGTCTGTCCATAGGGTCAAAGTTCATAGCAGCAAGTACGCCTTCAGCTTTACCTTTTGTATTAGAAGAACAAGCACTTCCGGCAGAAAGACAAAAGCCTTTATCAGACAGAACTCTAAGAAAGACTTCTGAGGGTATTGACTTGACGGAAATACTTATAAGGTAAGGAGAAAATGAGCCTTGCTCAACAGAAGTTGGAGAAAGCTGTTTAATTCCAAGTTCTGAACATACGGAAGAAATTTTGTTTCTAAATACCAAAATTTGCTGATATTTCTCCTCTAAAACAGCTAGAGCTTCTTCCAAAGCCTTGTTCATTGCGCAAATTCCAGCAAGATTTTCTGTTCCAGGTCTAAGTCCATTTTCCTGTCCACCGCCGCGAGACAGTGAGGTAATTGCTTTGTTTCTGTTATAGAGAATTCCAACGCCTCTTGGACCTCTGAACTTATGAGCACTGAAAGCTGCAGAGTCAAAATCTTCCTCAGATAAATTAAATGGAATCTTACCCAGAGCTTGAACCGCATCACAGTGAAAATGAATATGTCTACCAAATTCTTTCTCTTTCGCTCTGATGATTGTAGCAATAGTTTTTGTGTCCTGAATTGTGCCTGTAACATTATTAACCTTCATTACACAAACCATTCTGACTTTGTCATTCAACGCCTTTTCTAATGTTTCTGGTTTTAGATAGCCACCTGGGCACTGTAGGACAGTAAATTTCCAGCCTGCGGCTTCTAGGGTCTTTTTCCACTCTAAAACGGCAGAATGCTCAATGCCAGTTGTAATAATCTCTCCAGGTGAAGGGGACTTTAACAAAGAAGATATGACAATTGAATCACTTTCTGTCCCACCAGAAGTGAAATAAATGTTAGAAGGTGAGGTTCCAAGCATAGAAGCTGTCTTTTTACGCTCTTCAATTAAGCGTTGAGCTGCTTCAACGCCAAGGCCATGGGTTGAAGACGGATTCCCAATATATCTTCTTGCACATGAAGAATATTCTTCAATAGCAGATTCACTCATAGGAGTTGTTGCTGTCCAATCAAAATAATGCATGACAAAATTATAGAGAAAACTTAAACCGATGTCATCATGACAAGTTTTTTTATAAGAATTTCATCGAGCTCGCAAACTTGAATATGACCTTGATCCTTCAAAAGCACAAACTTTGGTACATTATTGACCACTTTTTTATCTTTTGAAAGATGATGCTTATAATCAAGCCAATCACTTCTATTGATTCTGTAATTAATATCATAACCATAGAAGGCTAGAAGTTTATTTACACCATTTGCAAATTCCTGTGAACAAAGTCCAATCTCATAGCTAGCTTGGGAAGCTCTTCCAACCCCCCAAGCAACAGCTTGTCCGTGGGTGCATTGCATTCTGGAAAGGCTTTCCAGGGCATGACCAAAGGTATGGCCTAAGTTAAGGGCGGCTCTAACCCCAAGTCTGTCATATGGATCTTGTTCAACATAACTCTTTTTAACTTCAAGAGAAAGAGAGACAATCTTACTTAGAGTTGGAACATCTCTTGCCATGATTTTGTCTTTAGAAGTTGCTAAGATGTTAAAAAGTTCATCACTTTCAGTTAAAAAACAATGTTTGATAACTTCTGCAAGACCGTTTGTGAAGTCCTTGTTGGAAAGGGACTTAAGAGTATCGGCACAAATTAAAACTTCGTTGGCGGGGAAGAAGGTGCCAATTAAGTTTTTGGTGTAGCGGAAGTTCACGCAGGTTTTGCCACCAATTGAGGCGTCGCACATTGCCAAGAGGGTAGTTGGAATAAGTACCAGCCGGCAACCACGCATGTAAATTGATGCAGAAAAAGCAGTTAGGTCGCAAATAACTCCACCGCCAAGAGCAATGAAGGTGCAGTCGCGACCAAGATTATTTTCAGCTGCTGTGCTAAGAATCTTCTCCACAGAAGAATAATTCTTGGAATTCTCGCCAGCATCTATAATTACGTTTGGTGTAGGTAGAGGCCTGACCATGCGTGCTGTATTGCTATCACAGACCCAAAGAGTATGATTGCCCAATGAACCTACATGATAGGATAGGTCATTAAAATCAGTTGCAACTAATACTCTGGTTCCTAAACAATTTAACAGCTCTTGCATGCTTATGTTTTACCATGATTTGCAACTGTTATCAATTGTGTGTAATATATTTTACTATGAGTATAGCAATTGTTACTGGTGCATCCTCTGGAATGGGAAGGGACTTTGTCCTAGCTTTGGATAAGGATTATTCGTTTGACCAAATTTGGGTCCTTGCAAGACGTAAAGAAAGACTTGAACAGCTAAGGTCTGTTTGCAAGACTGAGATTATTCCTCTACCGATGGATTTATCTGATAAGAATTCAACAGAGGTCCTTGAAAAGCTTCTAAAAGAGAAAGGCGTTAGAGTTGGAGCCCTTGTTAATGCATCCGGCTATGGTGTGTTCAAAGCCTTTGAAGATAGTAACCGTGAAGAGCTGGAAGGAATTGTTGACCTCAACGACAGAGCTTTGATTGCTATAACACATGCAGTTCTTCCTTTCATGGATAAAGATTCCTTCATAATTAACCTTGGTTCAAACTCCTCCCATCAGCCAGTGCCTTACATTGCAACCTATGCAGCTTCAAAGGCTTTTGTTCTAAGCTTTTCCTTGGCTCTTGGCGTTGAACTTAAGAAGAGGGGAATTCATGTCCTATGTGTTTGCCCTGGCTGGATTAAGACAGAATTCTTTGACAGAGCCGTCAAAGATAATACCACAATTGTTTACTACGACAGGTATTATGAAAGTAAAGATGTTGTTACTAGAGCAATGAAAGATTTGAAAAAGAAGAAAACCACCTCAATACTAGGTTTTCCGGTGAGAATGCAAGTTAGACTTGTAAAGTTCCTTCCCAAAAGCTGGGTAATGGCTACTTGGTGCAAGCAACAGAACAAATAATCTTGGTTTGCAATAGTCTACTAATCTAGAAGCCGTACAATACGGTTATAAGCCTGCTTGAAGGCTTTAATTTCAGGTCTAGCATCAGAAATTACCAAAAGTGAGTAAGCTGTATTTCCCAGCGCTTCATTGAAGTTTGCATTAACATGGAAGAAAGCACTACCACTATTGACCAAAAGCTCAACAAAGCCAAGTCTATCGTTCTTTTTCATTGGAGCTAACTTCATAACCTGATTCAAATAAGGCACAAGTTCCTCCACATTGTTTATATCAAAGACAAGCCCACAGGGAGAAAGGACAATGCCGTCTTCACCAAAGCTGATACGTCCATTAAGCTTGATAATATCCTGAAGCTTGGAGCCAACACCAATATAGGCGTTTCTATACAATATTGCAGCGTCTATTTTAGGATGCCTTGTGGCCTTCTTATAAGCAGAAGAGAGCTTTGGCAACATAGAGTAGGGAATGGCCGCAAATTGCTTATCCTTACCGTAATCCACCAAGTCAAACCCAAAATCGTAAATTTGACACTTCTTGAGCTTTTTAACTTTGCCAACTAAATCTGACTTAACCGCCGGCTTATCCTCACCTTTAAGCCCGCCCAAACGGGACGAAAGCGACTTTGAAATCTCCTGAATCCACTCTTTCTTTAGCGGCGATACCGTACGCGCATACATTCTTGAAGTCTGCACAATTTCCCCAGCTAGCAGATACTGCGGCGCCGTTCTAAACCAAGCCGATCCTGGATGGATATAAATTGACGTTGCCGTTAGCGTCCTATATTCCATAAACCTAGGCTTTGTTTTAATGCAAACGTACTGCAAAAGTCCTGAGCCAAGACACACTAGAAGTCTATGCACAAACTCTTCTCTTGGAAGAGAAGAATCGCCTTCCACAACAGGAATTCCAAGCTCGTTTGTAATCTGGGCAAGCTGCTCTGTAACGTGGACAATTTCCTCCATGCTCTGAACATCTAAGTAATAATTTTTGCAAAAATCTTCTTTTAACTTCTTTGTAGTAAGACAGTTATAACGCTTATACAGCTTTTGATAGCTGATAAAATCCCCATACTCATCAAAGAACGATTTCTGCGCACTACGTGCTAAATCTTCTTCTCCAGGAGGTAGTAAAAACGGAGTTTTGCAGGAAAGAAAACTTACACAAATTAAAACAGGATAGATAATATCCGGATATTTCTTGATGGCTTCATAGACACAGCGGGAGTGTCTTGGAAGTAACGGATATTTGACCATTATCTCCCCAATAGAGGTAAGATGCCTGTTGTTATCAATTGCACCAAGAAGTTTTAACGTATCTTCACCGCTCTTAAGGGCCTCTTCGTCAGGTCTTGTGATAAAGGGGAAGTTTTCAAAATCATAAATACCAAGATCTACCATTCTGAGAACAACTTCAGATAAATCGGTTCTGAGTATTTCTTCTTGAGTATAACGGGGGCGTTTGGAGTAATCCGCTTTGGAGTAGAGGCGAAAGCAGGTGCCGTTGGAGGTACGACCAGCTCTCCCTTTACGCTGCTCTGCAGAGGCCTTGGAAATGGGGCGCTGAACCAAAGCGGAGGTGAAGTTACGCTGATTATAGAAGTTGATTTTGGCATAGCCACTATCAATTACGGCTTTAATTCCATCTATGGTTAGAGAAGTTTCAGCAATATTTGTAGCCAAAACCACCTTCATTTTGCCCGGCTGAGTTTCTTCAAAAACCTGCTCTTGTTCTTCTTTATTTAGACGTCCATAAAGAGGATAGATTTGAAGATGAGCTGAAGAACATTCACTGTAAAGCATGTTCATACACGTAATTATACTAAGCTCTCCCGGAAGAAAGACAAGAGTATCTTCATTATCAGTATAACCTCTAGACTTAAAGCGCTTAAGAAGCTGTTTAACAATTTGACAAACAGCAATAGCAACGGCATCTACGTTTACAGAATTCTCAACAGGATAATATCTTAGCGCAACATCAAAAATGCGCGCTTTAATACTAATAATTGGCGCTGGAGTTCCATCAGAAGAAGCAAAAAACTGAGCAAAAGAAGCTGTGTTAATTGTTGCAGAAGAAATGATTATTTTTAAATCTTTTCTATGGGAAATAATTTCTTTTAAGAGACCTAGAATAAGGTCAATATTTAGACTTCTCTCGTGCGCTTCATCCACCATGATAACGGAATATTTTAGAAGAGAAGGGTCAGCCTTGAGCTCCTGGAGTAGCATGCCATCTGTGAGGATTTTAATGCGAGTATTATAATCTGTCGTATCATAAAACCGCATTTTATAAGCACAATAACTCTCTGGAAGACCAGAAGTTGCCAGCTGATTTTGAATGTAAGAACACACCCCAACCGTGGCAATTCTCCTAGGTTGTGTGATTCCAATAATACCTGCCTTTGCATAGCCTGCTTCATTGAGAATTAGTGGAATTTGTGTGGTTTTACCTGAGCCAGTTGGACTTTCAACAACAATTACTTGATTTTTTTCAAGCGCGTCTAAAATATCCTGTCTATGTTGGTAAACCGGAAGATTTTTAGGATCTGTCATCTTATGCGTCTGGACACATGCTATAGTAGGCAGATTTTACAATTCCTTCAAACTGATCTTCATATACCTGTCTAGTAGCAATATTTTTTAAGGTATAGTAAGGCTCGCCGTCACCAGAAAGAACTACAGTTCGTATTCCATTATGCTCAGCGTAGGCACACTGTTGGCCAATAGACTTATCTCCAACGTAACAATCTACTCGTAAACCCTTAGATCTAAAGCGCATTGCTGTCTTTTGGCTCCATTCAGGATTTTTGCTATCATAGGCAACAAGAAGATCTGCATAAGCGGAGTCTCTCACCAGTGGACTTCCAAGCTCTTCAAGGGCAGCAATTAGTCTATCAATACCAATACAGGAACCAACCCCTGGTAATTTTTCCTTAGTATAAAGCCCTGCAAGATTGTTATAACGGCCACCGGAACAAATTGACCCTATGCTTGGCATATTAACAAGGACAGTCTCATATACAACGCCGGTATAGTAATCAAGGCCACGAGTAATTGAAGTATCAAGAATAAAATCCTCTTCAATACCGCAGGTTTTCATATAAGAATAAATTTCTTCAAGTCTCTCAATTTCAGGACAAGCGCCAAACATATTTTTAAGAATTTCAAGGGTAGCACCAAAGCTAACTTTTTCTATAGAAATAAAATCCAAGAGTTTTTCAATGGCCTGTTCTGAAAGGCCGTCTTCCTTAAGGCAAGCACAAACTCCATCTCTTCCAATCTTACCAAGCTTATCAATAGCTCTAAGTACCTGAACACTTGAGTCTTCAAGTCCCATTGAAGCCAAGAAGCGGTTAAGCAAGCCTCTGTGCGAGACACTGACTTTAAATTCACCAACTTCCATCTTTTTTAGGCAGGTGTGAATTAGACAAAGAATCTCAAAATCACTTTGGGCATTATCAGCACCAACAATATCAAAATCACACTGGATAAATTCTCTATATCTGCCTTTCTGAGGCTTTTCACCACGCCAAACTTTACTAATGTGGTACCTCTTAAAAGGGAAGGCTAGGCTGTTATAATTTGCAGCTACATAACGAGCAAGAGGAACAGTAAGGTCAAAACGCATTGCAACGTCTCTGTTTCCATTATCCATGAAACGGAACATTTGTTTATCTGTTTCTCCACCGCCTTTTCCCAAGAGAACTTCTGTGTACTCAAGAGCTGGAGTATCAATTGGAACAAAGCCAAAGGATCTGAAGATTTTCTGAACCTTTTCAATCAAATTCTGTCTAGCCATTTCCTGGCTTGGAAGGCTGTCTCTAAAGCCTTTAAGTACTTTTGGTTCTATCATAACGGTATCTCTCCACAATATTAGTTGAGTAAATATTGAAAATCTGTTAATTATTGTATAGTTAAAGAAACGATTATTCAACGGCTGGCAGATGTTCACTAGTTATGTTTACAAGATATAAGAAGGAAGCCGGCACACTAGAAGCTGTAGCAAAGGTTTATTCTCAGCAGGAGCACGGGATTGACCCAAATTTGGTTGACGGTGATGCCGTAAGTGTTATTGAAAGATTAGTTGCAAAAGGGTATGAATCCTACCTAGTAGGGGGTGCTGTAAGAGATCTCCTTTTAGGAAGAAGACCAAAGGATTTTGATGTAGTCACAGCTGCATCTCCAAGAGCAGTGCATAGAATTTTTGCACATTCCATGGTGGTTGGTCGTAGATTTAAAATTGTCCATGTTATTTTTGGTAAAAAAATTATTGAAGTTTCAACCTTTAGAAGTCTAGAAGAACATGAAGCCAACAATGACAATACTTTTGGTACAATTGAAGAAGATTGTAAACGCAGAGATTATTCAATAAACAGCCTCTACTATGATCCAATTAACGAAACTTTGATTGATTTTACCAATGCTTTAGAGGATTTTAAGAATAAGCGAATTGTTTCTCTTATACCTTTAAATAAAACTTTCCTAGAAGATCCGGTCAGAATGATTCGTGGCGTTAAGTATTCTGTGAAAACTGGTTTTAAAATGTCACTTAAACTTAAGCTAGCAATAAGATACTACGCTCCACAGCTAGAACATGTCAGTAGTTCTAGAATGACAGAAGAAATCAATAAAATCCTCGGTAGCGGCAAAAGCAGTGAAATTTTTAAAGCTTTATATGATTTTGGGCTATTGTCTTATATGCTTCCATGCCTTTCAGTCTATGGAAAGTATCCCCAGCTCTATGAGTCGTTAAAAACTTTAGATAAAAAAATTAACGAGCCAATGACTGAGGCAAAACGTCTTTCTTTCCCAAAAGCCATCATGTACCTTGCGCTAGTTCATCCTTTCATAGCCGATAACCCAGAGCTTAAAGAAACTAAAGACATCTTCTACGACACTTTACGCCAAGTCAAAGTTCTAGTAAGTCCAATCACGCCACCGCGCTTTGAACTTGAATCCACCAGCATTATGCACATGAGAATGAACGGTACCTACGTTCCAAAAGGCGCGCTAAGCAGTGCTAAGAAAGCCAAAATCTCCAGACCTAACGCAAAGAAAACCGATATTCCTAAAAAGAAAAAGAAGAAAGCTATGACTGCCAAGCCTGCGACTGTATAGTAGCTTTGTGTACCAAAATGCCACCATATTTCTCAAGGGAATCGGCTATAGACTCCTCAAGTTCAAGGGTAGTTTGCACCGATAGTTTTTGCGGCGTGCGAATTGTGATGATTAAATCATAGCCCTCGTTGCCCTTTGAGAAGCTTACTTTTTCAAGTTTTAGAGTATTGCCGTATTCGCCCAAACAATGATTGACCATTTGAGTTAGAGCGGTTTCACTTATTGTGCTTTCTTCCTGCTTGCTAAATTGTGGGCAAACTAGAGTTTTTTCTACCGTTTGCGTTCTTGTTGCAAAGGGAAGAAATGGAAAACGCTTTTTTAGACCAACTAGAATTGAATCATAGACAATAGAAGGGTAGTTACGTGTAATCTGAAGAGGTGGAACAGGTATAACATGTTTTCCTTCTGTGTATCTAATACGCATTGCTGTGTCTATTTCTTCTTTTGATGCAACATCTTCAATGTGAACCAGGACGGACGGATCTGGAAGGTTCAGCCTATGGGCTATTTTTTGCGCCATTTTATCAGAGGTCCCGATGATGAGAATCTTTTTGTACTTCTCATTTTGAAGTGCGCTTAGTACCTGTTGAAGATGCTCTTCATCCTGAAAAAGTGCGCATTTTACTGCGGTTAGAAAGTTGGTCTCCTGCTTTGCACTTTTTCCAGCAATAATTTTATCATTTTTGATAAGAAGTCCATCATCAATTATCAAAGGAATGTGATATTTATCCGCCACCAGTTGAGCTCTAAAGCTTTTGCCAGTACCACTTCTGCCTACCAATGCGTAGACCTTTATTTGAGAAGGTTTGAAAAAAGAGCTAAATGAGGCAACTTTCATAGTTAACATTATAGCTAAAGTGCTATAAAATGCAAAGGATAGAACAAAAAAATGGAGGAGCAAATTGTCTTTGACAACTTTCAAGAAAGGTGGAGTCCATCCACCTGAGAGAAAGGGTTACTCTAACCAAGTAGCCCTCGAGCGTTTACCTATGCCTTCAGAGTTAACTGTCTCATTGTCCCAACACCTTGGTGCACCAGCATCGGCTGTTAAAAGTGTTGGAGATCATGTAGAGAAAGGAGAACTCCTAGGGCAGGCATCCAGCTTTATTTCTGCTAACGTTCATAGTCCAGTTTCTGGCACTATTAAAGATATAAAGAAAGTCACGCTTGCAAACAGCGTAACCTGTGATGCCTTCGTAATTACCCCAGATTCAGAGCAACCTAATCTTTTCTCAAAAAAGATTGACTACCAGGCTCTTACGCCTGATCAGCTGGTGGAAGAGCTGAAAAATAAAGGTCTAGTTGGTCTTGGTGGAGCAACCTTCCCACTTCACGTCAAGGTAGCAATCCCTGCAGCTAAAAAAGTAGAGGCTTTGATTATTAACGGCGTAGAATGTGAGCCCTACCTAACTGCTGACCACCGTGCAATGCTTGAGAGATTTAAAGAAATTCTTGAAGGTATAATGATTTGCAGAAAAATCGTTAATCCAGCTCATACCTATATTGGCATTGAAGCCAACAAGGCCGATGCCGCCAAAAAGCTGCAAGATGAGATTAATCTCAGGCAATTACCAATTGAAGTTAAGCTACTGAAGATGAAATATCCTCAAGGCGACGAAAAACAGCTTATTAATGCTATTACAGGCCGTGAAATTCCATCTGGAAAACTTCCTTTGGATGTAGGTGCGGTAGTAATTAACGTTGGAACCACTTTTGCAGTCTATGAAGCCATTGTCTATGGAAAGCCTCTCATTGAAAGAGTTGTTTCTGTAACAGGCGAGTGTATTAAAAGACCTTGTAATTTGATTGTTCCAGTTGGAACTCCAATTAAAGACTTGATTGCTTATGCCGGAGGTTTTTCTTCTGAGCCGGATAAACTAATTAACGGCGGACCAATGATGGGTTTTGCCTTCTTTGATGAGAATACTCCAGTTGTTAAAGGCACAAGTGGAATTTTGGCAATTAAAGATGAAGTCCAGCACAAGAGCACTGCTTGTCTTAGCTGTGGACGTTGTGTTGCCGCTTGTCCAATAGGTCTTGAACCTACAAGACTTTATGCCTTAATAATTCATAGACGTTATGATGAGGCTATGGCAAATCATTTGATGGATTGTAAGGAATGTGGTTGTTGTTCTTTCTCCTGTCCTGCTCATCTGGATTTGACTCAGGCAATGAAACTTGGAAAGAAAATGGGGAGGAAGAAATGAGAACCGTAACAACTTCTCCGCATCTTCACAGTGGTGCTAGTACTCAAAAAATAATGTTAAGCGTAGTTTTTGCGCTCCTTCCTTCCTGTATTTGGGGTGTTTACGCTTTTGGATTCAGAGCTGCGTTGGTACTTCTTGTAGCGGTTGGTTTTGCTTTACTTACTGAGTATCTTTTAGGCCTTGTAAGCAAAGAAAATACACTTTGGGATTGTTCTGCCTTGGTTACTGGCCTGTTAGTTGGTATGAACATGCCACCACAGATTCCACTTTTTATTCCTGCAATTGCAAGTATTTTCTCAATTGCAGTAGTCAAATGGACTTTTGGTGGTCTTGGGGCTAACTGGGCTAATCCGGCAATGGCTGGAAGAGTTTTTGTATTCTTCTCCTTTACCTCTCAGATGAGTACCTTCACACTTCCAAATACCATTAAAACGGTTGAACTTACAAGCCAAGCCTCTCCACTTTCACTGGTAAAAACCATTGCTTCAAGTGGTCAAGCTGTTGGATTGACCTCAATGGAAATTCTTGCTCAACAGGGAGTTCAGACCACCGCCTTTGCTCAAAAGATTCAGGCTCTAACTGGAATTAACGCTTATAACGTGGATGCCTTTATTGGTAATATCCCAGGTTGTATTGGTGAAGTTTCAAAACTTCTGCTTTTAATTGGTGGATTGTATCTTATTTTTGCAAAAGTAATTACTTGGCATATTCCGGTTGCTTTTATAGGCTCTTTTGCTGTTTTGACTTTTATCTTTGGTGGAATTCCACTTGGTCTTGGACTTTTCCAGGGTGAGGTTTTTGCTAATATCTTTAGAGGTGGTTTGATTCTTGGAGCCTTCTTCATGGCAACAGACATGGTAACTTCTCCAATAACTCATAAAGGTATGGTTATCTTTGGCTGTGGTTGTGGTGCTTTAACTTTCTTGTTTAGAACTTTTGGTTCACTTCCAGAAGCAACCAGTGTTGCAATTCTTATGATGAACATTGTTACACCAACAATTGACAGATTTGTCAAACCAAAGCTCTTTGGGGAGGTGACTAAATGAACAAGTATTTAAAAACAACTTTGGTCTTGGCCTCAATTTGTGCGGTTGCTGCTGTTTTGTTGGCTGTAATTAATGTGATTACTACTCCTTATATTGAAAAATATGAGGCGGATAAAGTCACAGCAGCTTTAGAAGTTGTCGCAGAGGGCAAAGAAATTGGCCCTGAAATTGAAGTTGAAGATTCAACTGTAGATTATATGCATGAGCTTTACTCTGATGGTAAGGTGGTTGGTTACATCTTGGGCCTTGTTACAAGAGGTTATGGTGGAGAGATAACTTTAATTGCCAGTTACAATTTAGATGGCTCAGTAGCTAATGTAAACTTAGTCAGTAACAGTGAAACACCAGGTGTTGGCAAGAAAGCAGAAAATGCTGGTTATATGGATAAGTTTATTGGAACTGGAACAGCTTCAAATCCAGTACCAACAACAAAAAGTATGCTATCTGATGTTGACTCAGCTGCTGTCAGCGGAGCAACAATGACTTTCTCTGGTATTTCCAGTGCCTTAAAAACAGGTTCTGACTATATCAAGTCTCTTTCAAAGGAGGCTAAGTAATGAAAAACAATCATTTAAAAGAACTTACTAAGGGCTTATTCAAAGAAAATCCTACCTTCATCATTATGCTTGGCATGTGTCCAACTTTGTCTGTTACAACTCAGTTGGTAAACGCCTTAGGTATGGGAGCTGGAGTTCTTTTTGTCTTGCTCTTTAGTAATATCTTTATTTCCATGCTAAAGAATATTATTCCTAGCAGTGTTAGAATTCCTTGCTATGTTGTTGTCATAGCTTCATTTGTTACCATTGTTGAAATGGTGTTCCATGCTTTTTTACCAAGTATTTATGAAGCTCTTGGCGTATATCTTCCTCTTATAGTTGTAAACTGTATCATTTTGGGAAGAGCAGAAGCCTTTGCTAGTAAAAACTCGGTTTTAGACTCAGCCTTGGATGCAATTGGTATGGGCCTTGGTTTTACAATGTCGCTTTCTCTCATTGCAATTATAAGAGAAGTTTTTGGAGCCGGTTCAATTACCTTTATTCCTATTGGATCTTGGGATGGTGTAATTCACATTCCATTCTTCAAGGATTTCCCAATCAGAGTTATAGCTCTTTCTGCAGGTGCTCTGTTGTTAATGGGTTACTTAAAAGCTTTCTTTATGTGGAAGAGTGCAAGAGGCGCAAAAAAAGCTAAGAAAGAGGAGGTTGCCGCATGAGCTATATTGGAATTCTTGTAACTTATATCTTTATTAGCAACTTTATCTTTGTCCAATTCATGGGCCTTTGTCCTTTCATTGGTGTATCCAAAAATAGTGAAAGTGCTATAGGAATGGGCTTAGCGGTAACCTTTGTTACTGGAGTATCAAGCGTGGTTTGCTGGTGTGTCTATGAGGGACTCTTGGTGCCTCTTCAGCTGCAGTATTTAAAAACTATCGCTTTTATTCTGGTTATTGCTGCGTTAGTTCAGCTGGTTGAGATGGTTTTGAAGAAGATGAGTCCTGCTTTATATAAAGCCTTGGGAATTTATCTTCCTTTGATTACTACCAACTGTGCTGTTTTGGGTATTGCTTTGATAAATGTAGATGAAGCTTATAATCTTTTGGAATCTTTCACCTCTGGTGTTGCTGCAGGTTTAGGCTTTACAATGGCAATTGTTCTTATGAGTAATGTCAGAGAGCGTCTGGATTTAAAGCCAGTTAGAAAGGTTTTCCAAGGGGTTCCAATTGCATTTATTTCTGCAGGTCTTATGGCCTTGGCTTTCATGGCCTTTGATAAGACTCTCCTTTACAATCTTAAGCTGGTATAAGGGGGCAGAGTATGGCAATTCTTTATGCATTTTTAATTATTACTGGAATAGGTGCTATTTTAGGTCTTGGTCTAGCAATTGCTGATAAGCTTCTCACGGAACCAAAAGATGAAAAACTTGAGGCTCTTGAAGAGATGATGCCAGGAGCAAACTGTGGTGGCTGTGGCTTTGCAGGCTGTGCCGCCTATGCTGAAGCTGTTTATCAAGGTAAGGTACTTCCTGGTCTTTGTGCTCCTGGTGGTGTTGAGCTTGCCAACAAAATGGCTCAAGTACTTGGCGTTGAAGTTCAAATGGCTCAAAAGAAAGTTGCTTATATCTTTTGCAGTGGCAATTGTGAAAACACAACTAAAGACTATGACTATAAAGGCTTAACAGATTGTAATGCAGCTGCAATGCTCTTTAAGGGCGACAATGGTTGTAAATCGGGATGTCTACATCTTGGTTCCTGTATGGCCGTCTGCGAGTACAATGCTATTTACAGAAAAGAGGATGGAACTCTTGCCGTTGATGCTAGTCTTTGTCAGGGTTGTGGGCGTTGTACCAAAGTATGTCCTAATGGTGTTATCAAGCTTATTCCTGCTGATGCTCCTTACGTGGTTGCTTGCAACAGTCATGATAAAGGTGCAGAGGTACGCAAAGTTTGTAAAGTAGGCTGCATTGGCTGTAAGATTTGTGAAGTAAAATTTCCAGAAGCTGGTTTTAAAGTTGATCAAAATTTGGCTTGTGCAAGCTACGGACCTTCATATAATATTGAAGAAATGTCAAAAGCGGCTGAGGCCTGTCCTAGACATATAATTAAAACTAAATAAGATTCTAGGAATAAAAAATGCAATATGTTCTTGGCGCTTATAGCCAACTTCCATTTGGAACAAGTTCTGACGAGTATGAGGCTTTACTGACAAGGCAGTTAAAGCCTCTACTTACTAAGCTTTATCAAGAGCCAAATCTAAAGTTGTTATTTCATTTAAGCGCCAGCAGCTATGAGTATTTTGAATCCTTTCACCCTGAAATTAATATGCTCATTTGTGACCTTTGTAGAAAAGGGCAAATGGAGTTACTTTCTTCAAGCTATTATGATGTAGTTTTGTCTCTTCTTCCTACACATGAGAGATCCTCACATGTTGAAAAGACTACCACCTATCTAAGAAAGAGATTTTCCAAAAGGCCAAAGGGGCTTTGGTGTTATAACCAAATATTTTCTCCTACCCTCATTCCAAACGTTAATATGAGTGGTCTAGACTACATCATGATTTCTTCTTACAACCAAATTGCCAATGTGACTATGCTAAATAAGCCTTTTTACATGGATGAAATGGGTAAGACTACAATAATTTTTCCCTTTGATGACAAATATTCAAAGGAAACTGCTGAGCTAGCAAAGGGTACTATTACTTTAGATAAATATTTACAAGATATGGGAAAACTTGCAGCTTCAGCCTCTGGTGCTATTAACACCATAATGCTTAATCTTGATCAATTAACCAGTGTTGATGGTTCCCAAGAAGTTTTTCCTCTTTTGTATTCAAAGCTTGGTACCAACTGCACTTTACCCTCAATTTTTCTTACTCAAAATGAGATTAAGCGTTACTTCTATTTTACTACCGGGGTTTATGGTAGAGATATTTCTCTTGGTAAAGCGCTATCAATTAATCAGTATATTCTTGAATATCCTGTAAGTTCTCATAACTTTGCTATTTTAAATATGCTAAGAGAATCCATGCGGGATTGCAAAAAGAATACTGATGAAAGAAAGAATCTAGAAAAACTTTTCATGAAGGCAAGTTCCTCAAGCCTTTATATGCCAAATCACAATATGGTTCCTTCCATTAGAAGAGTCTCAAATAAATGTCTTTGTGAAATGGAAGCAATTCTATCCAAAACTCCAGGTTCTAATATGCCAATTTCTAAGAATGGTGAGCAGATAATTCCTGGAAAAACAAGTATTTGCTACTTAAATCCAAAAGGTGCTACTCTCAGTAGAATTAACATAATTTCAGCTATGTATGATATTGCAATGCATTCAGGAGATGGCCTTTTTGCAGACAGTTTTATAGAAAATACAACAGGGAAAGAGACAAAATTATCGGCTAAAGTCTACGAGATAACAGCTGACAAGCGACGGACAGATTTCTTTGCCAAGTTGCCAAATCAGGAGATAAAAAAGGTCCCACTTTGTATTACAAAACGGTTTAAGTTTAGGCCTACAACGGTATCGGTTGAGGTGGATATAGAGAATTTAGATTCCAACAATGGCCTAGATGGCATAGATTACTGCTGTACTTTGGATATTGCGCTGCCACAGGCTATTGATGTGATGGCTCTCTCTGGCGAGGTTCTTGATTTAGAGGGAAAGAGGACAAATTCTTTTTCTATTGCCCATAAGTCCTGTCCGTTTAGTATTCTTGTGGCGCTGGATGATGAAGCGCTTGTTTCCTGCAAGAATAATGAGCAAAAAGTTCACACCTGTATTGGAGATAAAACGTTTTACGAGTATACTCAAATAAAGATTAGAAAGAAAATATCATTAAAACCTCTTCAGGATAGTACTCGTTTTACTATTAGCCTGAAAATAGAGAAGAGAAAGGAGAAGAGTAATGACCTTACAGAATAGAGCTCTCTTAGAGCAACTTAAAGAAGACTCCCAAGCAATCTGGAGGGGACTTTGACCCGGATGGGTTGAAAGCAAAGCAAGCGGAACTTGAGAAGCAGACCTTAGAGCCTAACTTCTGGGGCGATAAACAGAATGCAGATAGTGTTTTTGCCCAAATTAATACAATTAAAGATACAATTCAGCCTTTTGAAAAGTTAATTGCTGATATTAACGAAACTTACGATCTCATTGAACTCTATGAAGAAGAGGACAATGATAATGAAGAATATGCAAAAGAAGTTGATGACAAAATTCTTGCTCTTGAAGCAGAATTTAAGCCTCTTAAACTTAAGACTCTCCTTAATGGCAAGTATGATAAGGGTGACATGTTCCTAACCATCCACGCTGGGGCAGGTGGAACTGAGGCTTGTGACTGGACTTCAATGCTCATGAGAATGTACCTTAGATGGTGTGAACGTCATAAGTTTAAGGCAGAAATTCTTGATACCTTGGAAGATGAGGGTGGCTATAAGAGCGTCACAATTCAGGTATCGGGCCCATATGCTTTTGGTTATCTCAAGGGCGAAGCTGGCGTTCACCGGCTTGTCCGTATTTCACCTTTTGACTCTAATGCAAGAAGACATACCTCTTTTTCAAGTGTCTATGCATCTCCAGTAGTTGATGACAACATTGATATTGTTATTAAGCCTGAAGATATAAGAATTGATACTTATAGAGCCGGTGGTGCAGGTGGACAGCACGTCAACAAGACGGACTCTGCCGTTAGAATTACCCACTATGCAACAGGAATTGTCGTTCAGTGTCAAAATGAAAGATCTCAAATCATGAACAAAGACAAGTGTTTCAAGATGTTGAGAAGCCGTTTGTATGACTATTACAGCGCAAAACTTGCAGAAGAACACAAAGCTGAAGCAATTGAAAAGAAAGATATCTCTTGGGGCTCTCAGATTAGAAGCTATGTCTTCCAACCCTATACAATGGTTAAAGATGCACGTACCGGCGAGCAAACCGGTAACATCCAAGCTGTCATGGATGGCGACTTGGACAACTTCATTGAGGCTTTCCTCAGATGGAATCAGGAGAAATAATTGAAGCGTAAAGTCCTTGCGATTCTCCTCTGTCTTGGCATTTTCGCGAGCCAGACGGCGTTTTCGCAGGACTACAATGTCCTCGTTTACCCGCAAAACTCCCAAATCTCCTCCTATATCCAGACTTTCTTTCCCTCCAAGAAGGCCGATTCTCTTGCTTTAGCCGATATTTCTCAATTTACTTATGAGAAAGAACTTAAAGCCAATGGAGAAGCCCTTTCAAGTGCTTATTCCTCTGAAAATGAATCTAATATTCAACAGGCAAAAGAAAAGTATGATAATACACAGCCCGTAAACTTAGAGGAAATTGAAAGTTTTGAAGTTAAGCTGGTTGCTTTTTCTGATTCCTCTATTGATATAATTAATGCAATAAACAATAAAGATTTACTGACTTTTGATTATATTGCATCTACTTGCAATGCAAATCTTATAATTTTGCCGGTTTCAGAGCAAATCAGTGGATTTACTTTGCAGTCCCTTTATGTCTATGACAGGGCAGAGAAGTCAATAACTTTAATTTTTGAAGAACTGACTCAAACTGGAAGTTCCTATTCATTAAATGCTTTGTTGGCTTTAAGTAAGCTTTTTGATGAAGATAAAACTGCAATTTTAACTTTTAATGGAATAGGGCAAGGAGCTGAAGTACTAGTAGATGGAGTTGAAGTAGTCCTTTATGAAGATTCTTGTATTCTAAGTGAAGGAATTCATAATTTTGACATTTCCTTAAATGGTTATGAAACTAAACATCTGCGTTCAGAGCTTAAAGCTGATACAGTATCAACAATGTATGTGGAGATGAAGGAAATTGTCTACGACAGCCTATTAATTGAAACAAAACCTGAAGCAGAGGTTTCCATTGATGGAAACCTTGTTGGAACAACCCCTTATAATCTAACAAATTACACCTTGCCTTTAACTTTAAATTTAAGTTCTGCAGGTTATGTTGATAAGACAATAAGTATTCTAAATCCACAAAATAAAATTTCTATCTCATTAAAGCCAGAATGGATGAATGATGAAGAAAAATATGAAAATTCTAAAAAAAGCTTTTATAATTCCTTTGCAAGAACCTTACTTATTTTTGGACTAAAGATTGTTTCCCAGTCTTTTGACCTAAATAAAACAGGCTTTTGGAATGCTGCCGATATGCTATGCACTGGTGCCTTGTATCTGTCGTTGACAGATTTAGCAGATGCTTTGATAGATTATTATAGATATTCTGAATATATATCACCATAAGGAGTTTGATATGTTCAAATTTGGGGGAATAGGAGCTAAACTTAAATCCTTATTTAGCTTCAAAAAAACATTAGATGACCAGTTCTTTGAAGACCTTGAAGATTTACTTATAGAAGGCGATTTTGGCGCAAAGAACGCCATGCTAATTAGTGACGAAGTCAGAAAAAGAAAGCCAAAGACAGAAGAAGAGTTCTTGGGAATTGTCAGTGAGTTACTTCAAGATAAAATCAGTGGCGTTGAGCTTATGCCAGAAAAGGGCAAACTCACGGTTTATCTTATTTTAGGTGTAAATGGAGTAGGTAAGACAACTTCTATTGCTAAGCTTGCAACTTATTATGGCAAAAAAGATTATAAGGTTGTCATGGCTGCAGCCGATACCTTTAGAGCTGCAGCTATTGACCAGCTGGATCTTCATGCAAAACGCACTGGAACAAGAATTGTAAGACAAGAAAACGGAAGTGACCCAGGGGCCGTAATTTATGATGCCATCACCAGTGCACAGGCTAAAGGGGATGATTTAATTCTCTGTGATACTGCCGGAAGAATGCACAACAAAGAAAATCTTGTTAAAGAGCTTCAAAAAATTGATAAAGTTATTAAGAACCGTATTGCACCTGAATGCTACAAAAAGATTCTTGTTGTTGATGCAACAACAGGACAGAACACCATTAGTCAGGCTCAAATTTTTAATGACGCTGTTGGACTTGATGCCTTAATTCTTACCAAATATGACTCTGCCTCAAAGGCTGGAGCTCTTGTTCAAATTGGCATTCCAATTGCTTTTGTTGGAACAGGTGAACATTACGAAGACATGCACGTCTTTGATAAAAATGAATTCCTTTCAGGACTTGCTGGTCTTACAAAATGAGAAAAACAATTCTTGTTCTATTGATGTTCTCTTTAGTGCTATCTCTTTTTGCCTCAGAGATTTATAAATCTAATGAGCTAGGGCAAAAGCTTGAAAACGCAGCTTCAATAGAACAAGAGGGTTACTATCTAGTAGTTTCAGAGACTAATCAGACTTTGTACTATAATGGAAAGGTCTTTTTAACTATTTCAACTATTTATGAAGGAAACCTAAAAACAATTATAAAAACTTATTCCTCTGGAAAAGTTGAAAAGTTCGAATACGAAAATCAGTTACTCGTTTCTGAAAGTGTTACAGGTGAAGCTGAAAGAAAAATAAGCTATAACTATATTGATAATAAACTTGCCTTTTGTATTGTTAATGACCAAGAGATCTTCTTTTTACGTTCAACGAAAGATGGTGCCTTAATTGCAATTAAAAGAGGCACTGAAATTGAGCTACTATCTAATTCCTATCTTTATCAAAACGGTTCAATTTATAACCTTGTTACCAATTCGTTGATTGTTACTGGAAACTATGAAACCTTAGAGGATGGTTCCTTTAACTATGTTGAAGATGAAAAAACCTACCATTATTCGGAATCTGGCCTTCTATTAAGTATAACCAGTGCAGATCAAGTTGAAGAGTATTTCTATGAAGAAGAAAAGCTAAGCTCAATTAAAACCACGGCTTCAGACAATTCTTATTCAATCAAATACTACAAAGATAACTTATTAATTAAGACACAACAGTATACAGCAAACGGTACAATTACTTCTTCTGACGACTATTCAAGCGGAAAACTAATTAGAACTGTGTATAAAGATGGAAGAGCTGTTGCCGATATTTACTATAAAGCCGATAATGTAACAGTAGAGAATATAAAGTACAGGTAAGAAGATGTTCGTTTTAAAAACTGCCATGAGATATGCTTTCTCTAAAAGCAAAGGTCAAAGAACTTCCAGTATTGTAATAATTATTGGAATAGCTCTTGGTCTTATGGCGCTTTTGGTTATTGCAGCAATTATGAATGGACTTCAAACTGCACAATTAGATCAACTTAGGGCTATTGAATCCTTTGATTTGATAATTGAAGGCAATAATCTTGACCTTGAAACAATTCAAAACTTAAACGGAGTTGATTCTGCCTTTGAATATATTGAGACAAGTGCTTTAATTGTAGATAAGACAAGTGGCTTTAGCAGTAGTTGCAGAGTTAGAGCTTATGAAGATGAAGTCTTTGAAAATGAACGAATGTCAGAGGATTTTCGTATTTATTATGGATCAACAGAAGGCTTGATGATTTCCTATAATCTGTTGAATTCGCTTTCATTAAATTCTTCAGATACAATTAATATGACCTTTCTAAAACCTGGACGTACGGCAACCATTGTTCCCTACAACACAACTGTAAATATTACAGGTTTATATGGCTGCTCAATGACAGAATTTAGTTCCAATACCGTCTTTGTCAATTTGGATTATTTGAAAGATTTAATGGGAGAGAACTCTGTTAAGATTGCGGTTTATAGCAAGGAAAACAGTTCAAAAATTAAAAAAGAAATTCAAAAAATTTATCCTGATGCCACAATAACTACTTGGCAGGAATATAATAAAGCTCTGTATTCAGCTTTGTTGCTGGAAAAGGCACTTATGTATGTCTTTTTGGCTTTTATGTTCCTGATTATCTGTGTTAATCTGAAAAATACAACAAGACGACTCTTAAGAAATAAACAGCAAGAAGGTGCAATGCTCAGAGCTTTGGGGGCAACAAGGCTAAAAGTTAATTCTATATTTTTGCTTCAAGGGGTATCGGTTTGTCTTATAGGGGAAGCTTTAGGAGTAATTTTGGGCTTTGGGGTTATAAACCACCTGCAGGAGGTTCTAAGTTTTGCGGATTCCTTGGTTCATTTCTTTACTCATAGCAGTACAATTTTGGGAATTTTGCAGTTTGAAGCCATAATTGGGCCTACTGAGGTGATTGTAGCCTGCAGCGGGGTTTTTATTCTTGCTTTGGTTTTTTGCCTTGCAGGTTGCCATAAAATCTATAAGAAAGAAATAATGGAGGTCATACTTGATGCATCCAATTGAACTTAAAAATATAGTTAAACGCTTTAAGGCGGCTGAAAAAGGTGAAGCAGAGATAACAATTCTTAATAACATAGATTTAAGTCTCAAGCAGGGAGAATCCACCGCTATCATAGGTAAAAGTGGCTCAGGTAAAAGTACCCTTTTGCATATTGCGGGAGGTTTGGATAGTCCTTCTGAAGGTACAGTGCTTTGTAACGGTGTAAATTTTGCAACTTTAGATGATAAAAAGAGATCTCAGACAAGAAATCTTCATATTGGTTTTATATTTCAATCAAATTTACTACTTGATGATTTCAATGCACTGGAAAATGTTATGGCGCCTGCATTAATTGCTGGAAAAACAATTAAAGAATGTAAACCAAGAGCCCTAGAATTACTTGAAAAACTCGGCTTAACTGATAGACTTTCACATCATCCAAGTCAGCTTTCTGGAGGTGAGAAACAAAGAGTTGCTATTTGTAGAGCTCTTATGAATGAACCAGAAGTAATAATGGCAGATGAACCAACTGGAGCACTTGATGAAGAAAATGCTCAAGAGGTTGAACGAATCCTTCTGGACTTAGTTAAGGAAGAGGGCAGAAGCCTACTTTTGGTCACTCACAACCAAGATTTTGCCTTTAAATGTGACAAGGTTTATTTGCTAAAAAACCATATATTGAAGGAAGTAAGCAGTGAATCCATTTGTTAAATTCTGGAGCCTAAGAAGAATTTTCAAGAAAGGACGCCTTGTAGGCTGTCTTATTTTAATTGCTCTAGTTATGGCTCCACTTGTTTGTGCTTTAATTTTCTCGGAAAGTATGATTGATGGCATTACAAATAAGTATATTTATTTATCAGATGGACATATACAGGTTTCCAATACAACTTTTGATACTGAGAATATAAGTTCGAATGAAATGATTTTATCGGCAGACCAAGTTATTACTGGCTATGGACTAATGTATTCAGCAACGGGCACAAGTTCTGTAACCATTAAGGGGGTTGCTTCTTCCTATTTTAATGAAGACCGTCTAGCTCAGGTGACTTTTGAAACAACAGAGCTTGAAAAGTCCAACTTAAAAGGTATTGCAATTAGCCGATACACAGCAAATAAGCTTAAGGTTGAAATTGGTGACAGAGTAGCTCTAATGATAGTGCCAGACACAGCAAATGCCGTTCCTAGACCAATTTTAGTTAGAATTGAAGCAATTTTTCACAGTGGCTACGACCAGCTAGATCAAATACTTGCTTTTGTTGATGTAGCTTATGCAAAGACTCTTTTTACAGCTGCTAATGCTAGCTCCTTTGAAATACTAGTTCAACCAGAATATATGGAACGCTTAAATGAGGTAGTTTCTAGTTTAGAGGTTCCAATTCACTATATTTCAACCTGGGATCAGCATAACCTTAGTGTTTATACTAACTTCATTACTAGTAAGCAAATGATTCTAATTATTCTTCTTCTGGTGGTTGTAGTTGCAGCTTTCTATACTTCCTCTGTTGCCCATCAGATGATTCAAGACGATATAAAACCAATCTCAATTGCAAAACTCATTGGAATGAGTGACTCCATGGTTAGAAAATCTGTTTTTCTAAGTGTTTGCTTGGTTACTTTTGTTGGTATGGTTTTAGGTATAATTCTTGGAATATCAATAGGTTACCTCTTAGGCCCTGTGTTAAGTAAGTTATCAAATATCGGGCTGGAAAGTTTATCTTTTTATTTGCTGGACTTTGACGTGCATATACCGTGGGCTAGCGTGTTGCTTATTAGTGCGTGCCTGCTTTTGCTGTCAAATGTGGCGGTCTGGCTGACGTTGAGAAAGACTAGACAGATTACGCCAATTCAGCTTTTCAGCAATTCATAAAACTGGTAGTATACGGCCATGAGTTTAGAAGTTTTTGTGTTAGGTACAAGTGGAATGCAACCGCTTCCTGGGCGTTTTCTGACCAGTGCTATGGTAAGGCGTAACGGTGAGCTATTTTTATTCGATTGCGGGGAGGGGACTCAAGTCTCGCTCAAAATGCTCAACCTCCACTGGAAGCGTATAAATCGCATTTTCATCAGCCATATGCACGCGGACCACGTAACCGGACTTCCCGGCCTCCTAATGCTCTCTTCCCAAGTTGAACGCACTGAACCCCTCTATATCTATGGGCCCGATAAGCTTAAAGATTACATTGATGCAAACCGACGCCTTTTGGATATGTATATCAATTATGAAATTAAATTTGTACCGGTTCAGCCTGGAATTATTTTAGATACTCCTGAATTTAGTGTTGAAGCGGTTCCTCTTTTACATACAAAGCCTTGTATGGGTTATGTTTTGACTGAAAAGGATAGAGCCGGCGAGTTCAGCGTAGATAATGCAAAAGCTTTGAATATTCCATGCGGTCCAATGTGGGGAAAACTACAAAAAGGCTTTGAGGTAACGTTGGAAGATGGTACTGTTGTTAAACCTGAACAAGTTCTTGGAAAACCAAGAAAAGGCGTTAAATTTGCCTATATAACTGACACAATGTATCTCAATTACATCTCAAATCATGTAAAAAATGCTGACTTACTTCTCTGTGAGGCTATGTTTACAAAAGATTTGGCTGCAGATGCCTATGAGAAGAAGCATATGACAGCAACACAGGCTGCAACCATTGCAAGAGATGCGAATGTAAAAAAAATGGGACTGCTTCATTACAGTCCCAGATATATGGATAGGGAATTACACTATCTAAAAGAAGAAGCGTGTGAAGTCTTTGAAAATACAGTGCTCTGTAAAGATCGCTGTATTTTCCAACTTCCCAATCCAGATTAATTAATCCAATCTTTTGCAAAATCCTCAAAACTTGTATTACTTGAGCTTGTCATTGTGCTCACATCATATGGAACACCAAGCTTATCAAGAATTTCTTTAGCTTCAGCACTATCTGCAAATGGAATAATTACAAGAGTACTATCGCCATTTTCAACACATTGTGTGCCAGCATCAATTTCTAAGGAAACAGTAGAAATTGGTGCAGCAACATTGGCAATAGTCAAATCATAACCAAAGTCCTTAGCACTATCAAATTCTGCCATTGCCAACTGTTTTGCAGGAGTTCCTTCATAGCTCTTGAAAACCTGATCTCCGGTTGTATCAACTGGGGCTGGGGCTGGAGCTGGTTGAGCAACAGGTTCTGGTTCTGCTTCTGGCTCTTCTTCAGCTTC
>CAVCYP010000008.1:0-11834 GCA_963606545.1 Sphaerochaetaceae bacterium | reverse complement strand
TCAGGCTCTGCTTCTGGCTCAGCTACTTCTTCTTCAACTTCAGGCTCAGCTACTTCTTCTTCAACTTCAGGCTCAGCTTCTGGCTCTTCAGGTTCTTTAACTTCAGCTTCAACTGGAGCTGAAGCAACTACAACCTGTTTTGGGAGTTCTTTAATTGTATCTGCAAGTTGAGCAACAATATCAGCAAGAGAGCTAATCTGATTTTCAATACGAGTAAAGTGTTCTGCAAAGTCATCTCCCTCATATTCCTCATATTGCTCTTCATCAAGATCTTCTTCAGGTTCTTCGTCCTCTTCTTCTTCCTCTTCCTCTTCAGTGCCATAAATCATAGCTGAAGTGAAGTCATCCATCTTATCAACAAGAGCATTAAGAGCATTTACAAGAGCCTTGTTTGAATCTTCCTTTTCATCAGCAACAGGAGCAGGGGTAGGTGCTTCAACTTCTTCAAGTTCATCCGCTTCAGCTTCAGGTTCAGCTTCTTCAGTTTCAACTTCTTCAGGCTCTTCTTCAGCAGACTCAACCTCTTCAATTTCCTCAAATGGAGAAATCTCTTGCTCTTCTTCAACTTCAGTTTGTGGAATAGCAACTGGTTCTGGCTCTGGTTCTTTTTCTGGCTCATCACCAAAAATAGAAGCTAATTCAGTCAGGACCTCATCACTTACAGTTTCAGGTTCTGGAGCAGGCTCAACTTTTGGTACTTGTGTTTGCTTTTTAGGCTTAGCAGCTGGATCATCCTTTGGTTGTTCAAAAAGCTGTGCATCATATGAGTTTGGAGGAAGTTTATCTTCTTCACTTTCATCATCATTGTTATCTTTCCCTAAGAAGGAAGCAATTACAATTAGAGTAATTCCAATGAGAAGAGGGTAAATCTTCACAGCCCAGCTGTAAACATCACTCTGACTGACCTGGTAAACAGGTAAGAAATATTTGATTGCGGCAAAGGTAAGGGCGGCAAAAATAACCAAAGCAACTAAAATAGTCGCTAATGCAGTCCTAAATCCTTTTTTCTTGCTCATACAAGAACCTCCCAGAATGCTAAAAGTACTTTATTTTTGTTATAAATTAACGTTATTATATTCAATTAGAGTGCTTATGGCAAGAAAATACGCTGTTCTAATACTTGTTCTCGTGGTTTTGACGGTGTGCAATTTTAGTTTATTGTCCGCTATTTTTGGAAAATCGGGCTATTTGGTTAACAAAGAGCTTAAAAAGCAGTTGAAAATAAACGAATACCGTCTTGACAGAGATGAAGTTGAACTAGAAAATCTTAGAATCCAAGAGCAGGAGCTATCCACAGAGGATGGCGTTAGATTTGCAGCTATGAATCTTGGTTACAAGGTTGAGGGGGATGATGTTTATCAGTTTGAGACTGAAGATGAAATTCAGCCACTTTCAAGCACTGAAGCCTCAAATGTTGAAGACACCTTTGCAACTTCAACTTTTGAACCTTGGGGATTCATGAAACTCTTTTTGGTTGCATTTAGTTTTTCATTAGCTGTGACAGTGCTTTTTGGCATACTTCGTAAGAAGAGGGAAGAGGAAAATGATTCTCAACAAAATGAACCCGGAGACTTTGGAGACAGTTTCGGCGCTTATTAGAGATGGCGGTGTTGTAGTTTTACCGTGTGACACTATTTACGGACTTTGTGCAGCTAATCACATTGGAGAAAAGGCACTTATTGACCTCAAAGGAAGACCAGAAAACAAACCCTTTCTTATTTTAGCCACAATTGAACAGGCCAAAGAACTTTGTGTATCTATTCCACAAGATATCCTAGATACCTGGCCAGCACCTCTTACTGTAGTTCTCAACACAAAAGATGGCAAAAAAACTGCAATTCGTGTTCCGGCAGATCCATTTCTTCAAAAGATTCTTAAATTAGCTGGAACTCCAATGTATTCTACCAGTGTTAACATGGCCGGAGAACCCTCTCTTTTAGACTTTACCGATATTTCTCAACGCTTTGAGGCTTTTGTTGATTGTGTTGTCAGAGATAAGGAAATTCAAGGCAAGACCCCTTCCACCTTAATTGATGCAACTGTAAAGCCCTACAAAATGTTAAGAGAAGGTGCGTTTGACGCAAAAGAACTTATAGAAAAGTCTGCAAACTAATGAACTAAATCAGGCCGCAGTTTAATGGCCTCTTTTAAATATATATGATGAACTTCTTCAAGGTTAGTCTCAGTTAAGGCCATCATTCTAATCATCAGAGGCATTGAACCATCAATAGCTGCTTCTTGTACACAAAAAAGAGGAACTGCAGTACAAAGACCAGCTTTACGTAGAGCAGAAGCTGAATTTAGAGCTGTTAAATCCTTTGTATGTGAAATGATAAGACAAATCAAATCCTTCTCACTAATTTTATTCGAAGAAAGAAGTTGAGTAAAAAGTTCGCAGGCAGCTGAGGAAATTGCACAACAACTGTTTGAATCTGCTGAAATTGCACCGCGTATTGCTTTTGTCATATTTTCACCACAAAACCTGTTGTTACCAGAGAGCTTAAAGCATCAATTGAAAACATAATCACAACACAAAAAGTAATTCTAAGTAAACTAAAAAGAAATAATCCAAATTTAAAGCTATGGTCGGCAAATAGTAAAACCACTGCACAAAGAAAAATCAGACAAGATAAAACCGTTACAGTCCAACCTATGATATTATCTATATTAATGATGTACGAAATAAAGTCCGCATCCAAATCTGTCCAAAGAGAACTTGCATAGATTCCAAATAGCAAAAGAAAAACTAGGAATATATAGTTACAAATAATATTTGTAATTTCAATTACACGACGAAACTGAAGCATAAATTAATGATAACAAATTCTAATCGTTTGTGGAACATAAAACCTAAATTGCGGATATTGTAAATTTATCGCTTTTAAAATTATGAAAATAGAAATTTTAACTAAATAAATTGCAAAATTTAAATAAAATTTATGTTGCTAATATGACAAAGTCAAAGTATTATTTTAGGGGTAAACAAAAAAACAAAACCAGAGGTATCAAAATGAAAGAAGTGAATAAAAAATTAGAACAGATGGGTCTTAAAGCTGCAGATATTATGCTACCAAAGAAGGGAACTGACCTTACAAAATGGGCAGTTGTAGCTTGTGATCAGTACACATCTGAAAAAGAATATTGGGAGGACGCCTCAAAGCTTATTGGAGATGCCCCATCTACCCTTAGACTTATTTTCCCAGAGTGCTATCTTGAAGATGGCGATTCCAAGGAAAGAATTGCCAATATTAATAAGACAATGAAGTCCTATGTAGACGCAAATCTATTTGAGACTTATCCAGAGACCTTCTTCTTAGTAAAAAGAACTTGTGGCTCTTCCTCTCGTTGGGGCCTTATGGCTGCTCTTGATCTTGACCGTTACAGCTGGGAAAAGGATTCTAAGAGTCTAATTAGAGCAACTGAAGGAACAATTCTTTCAAGAATTCCACCAAGAAAAGAGATTAGAAAAGATGCTCCACTTGAAATTCCTCACATCATGGTGCTTATTAGTGATGAAAAGAGAAGTGTAATTGAACCTCTTGCAGCAAAAACAGCTGATCTCAAGAAAGTCTATGACTTTGAACTTATGAAAAACGGTGGCCATCTTGAGGCTTGGGCAGTTGATTCAGAGACTGACTTAAATAACGTTGCTGATGCTTTTGAAGCCCTAAATGCTAAACTGAATCCTGAAAATCCACTGCTCTTTGCTATGGGAGATGGAAACCATAGCTTTGCAACTGCTAAAAGTTGCTGGGAAGATATTAAAAAGAATCTTTCTGAAGAAGAGAAGAAAACTCATCCTGCAAGATTCTGCCTTGTTGAGCTTGAGAACATTTTTGATCCAGGTCTTGTCTTTGAACCAATTCATAGAGTTCTTTTCAACGTTCCAGAAAATGTTTTCCTTGAAGAACTTGCAAAGAATGCAAAAGCTATTAATTCAGAAACAGTTGGTTGCAGAAATTGTATTGCCAAAAAGATTGCAGATCAGAGCACCCAAAGTTTTGGCTATTGTGTAGCTGGCAAGCACGTGGTTATTAAACTTGAAGAACCTTCAGCAAATATTGCAGCTGGAACCTTACAAAAGGTTATTGATGCTCTTATTGCAAAAGGTTACTCAGTAGACTACATCCATGGTGCGGATGTTACAGACAAGCTTGGTAGTGAAGAGGGCAATATTGGCTTGTTCCTTCCTGCAATTGATAAAGGAACTTTCTTTGAAACCATCATTAAGGATGGAGCCCTTCCTAGAAAGACCTTCAGCATGGGAGAAGCCAACGAGAAGCGTTTCTACATGGAAGCAAGAAAGATAAAATAATAAAATTTGCTTAAAACATCTTTTCACGTTTAATTATTTTTGATATGGTCTACAAGAAAATTAAACGTGGAGGTGAACCTATGGTCACAAGGAACCCAAAAAAGCGCTTTCTTATAACCTTAGGGAACATTTTTCCCACGATTAGCTATTTAGCTTTAGAGTCAACCATTTTTTAGTGGTTGACTTTTTTTTTAGCCATTTAGGGTAATACCCTGAGTATAGGAGGATGATTTTATGGAAAATCAAGAGACAATCAGAGACGCAAGAGCTTTAGGCATTCCAAAAATGCTAGTCTTGGGCCTTCAGCACATGTTTGCCATGTTTGGTGCAACAATTTTAGTACCAATCTTGGTCAATGCTTATGGCTTGCCATTATCAATTCAGACAACACTTCTGATGGCCGGTATTGGAACCCTTTTGTTCCATTTCATAACAAAGTTTAAGGTTCCAGCCTTCCTTGGTTCCTCCTTTGCCTTTCTTGGTGGTTATGCAGCAATTGCAGCCCTTGACACCGGAAAGTATGCAGCAATGTCTGCAGCAGAAAAGCTCCAGTATGCAGGTGGCGGAATTGTAGTTGCAGGTCTTCTATATGTAGTACTTGCAATGATTATCAAGTTTGTTGGAGTAAAAAAAGTCATGAGATTCTTACCTCCAATTGTAACTGGACCAATCATCATCCTTATTGGACTTAACCTTGCACCAAGTGCAGTTTCCAACGCCTCCACCTGCTGGCCACTTGCCCTTGTAGCTATGGCAATTATAATTGTAGCAAACATTTGGGGTAAGGGAATGATTAAAATTATTCCAATCCTTCTTGGAGTTGTAGGTTCCTACATTGTAGCAGTAATTGCAAACGCCTTTGGTGCTACAGCGGCTGACGGAAGTGCACTTATTGACTTCAGTCAAATTGCAAGTGCAAAGCTCTTTGGCCTTCAGCCTTTCTTCACAAACTTCAGCGGAAGTGTTTGCAAGTTTGACCTCACAACAATTCTTGTAATGGCTCCAATCTCTATTGCCTCCATGATGGAGCACATTGGCGATATTTCAGCCATCTCAGCCACAGTAGGTGAGAACTTTGTAGAAGACCCAGGCCTTCACAGAACCCTGATTGGCGACGGCGTTGCAACCTCCTTGGCAGCAGTCTTTGGCGGTCCAGCCAACACAACCTATGGCGAGAACACAGGTGTTTTAGTCCTCTCAAGAGTCTATGACCCAAAGGTAATTCGCCTTGCCGCTATCTACGCAATAGTTCTTTCCTTCTCACCAGCCTTTGCAGCAGTCATTAACTCAATGCCAAGTGCAATCATAGGTGGAGTATCCTTCATCCTCTACGGTATGATCTCAGCAATTGGAGTCAGAAACGTAGTAGAAAACAGAGTAGACTTCACCCAGTCCCGCAACCTGATAATTGGAGCAGTCATCCTAGTCTGTGGCCTTGGCTTCTCAAATGGTATCACCTTCACAGTAGGAAGCGCCCACATCACACTCACATCCCTTGCAATCGCTTCAATTGCAGGTATAGCACTCAACGCAATCCTCCCAGGCAAAGACTACGAATTTGGCTCTGACATCACAGAGGGCAGATCCGGCGACTTTGGCCGCTATTAAACCCTAAAGCGCACTTCCACGGCAGACGGCTATACGTTCAAAAACGCAACCCGATAGCTGTGGAAGGGCTTTTTTAATGAAAATCTTTACAAAGGTACTTGAATAAATACGTAAACTTTTGTAGATTAGCAAAGTCGCAAGACAAATGCCACCTTAGCTCAGTTGGCCAGAGCACGTGACTTGTAATCTCGGGGTCGTCAGTTCGAATCCGACAGGTGGCTAAAGAGGCTGTTAGGTAAATCTAGCAGCTTTTTGTGTGATAAGGAACACACGTTAATGGAGAGGTTCCCGAGCGGTCAAAGGGGGCAGACTGTAAATCTGTTGGCTCAGCCTTCGAAGGTCCGAATCCTTCTCTCTCCAACTTCAAGGTCTTCTTCGAAAGAGGGAGACCTTGATTGTCTTTAGACATTTTTTTAGGTACTGGTATTTGATGAGCAGTTGTTTCTATGAAAAAGGCCTTAACTTTGAATGCCAATGTTGCCATTATTGTTGTAGTACAGAACCCGGTTATGTTTTTTTAGGTGAAGATGACGTCAAAAGGATGTCAGCTGCTTTAGGCCTAAGTGAAGAAGCTTTTATTGATACTTATTGCAGATACGTTCCAATGGGCGCCTGTAAAATGCTTTCTTTAAAAGAAAAAGAAAATTACGATTGTATTTTCCTTTGTGAAAAAGGCTGTAAGGTCTACAGCGCAAGACCAAGACAATGTAGTACTTATCCTTTCTGGTCTCACGTACTAGAGAGTGAGGAAACCTGGAAAGAGGAAGCAAAATCCTGTCCAGGTATAGGAAAGGGTAAGCTTTACACAAAAAAAGAGATTGAAGAGAAACTTCAGTTTAGATTCGAAAACAAACCTGTGATGAAATTCTAAGATGGCAAGGTATTCAGAAGCAGTAATTGAAAACATTAAAAGCAGACTCACGGTAAGTGATGTTGTTTCTCAATATGTTCAATTAGATAGAAGAGGTGGAGATCGTTTTTGGGGACTTTGTCCTTTCCATCATGAGAAAACTCCTTCTTTCACCGTAGTAGATAGAGGTGGCTTCTACAAATGCTTTGGTTGTGGTAAAGGTGGCTCAATTTTTGACTTTGTAATGGAAATGGAACATGTTACCTTTCCTGAAGCCGTTGAAATCCTGGCAAAAAAAGCTGGAATTGAGCTCAAAGAAGAAACAGAGGCTCAAAGAGCTGAATATAAGAAGCAAAAAGCCATTCAAGAACTGTATGAAAGAATTCAAAAAACGTTTAATTATTTACTGTTAAACAATCCTCAAGCTCAGTATGCAAGAGAATATCTAGCCAAGAGAAAAGTATCGGGCCAGACTATAGAGAAGTTTAGGCTGGGTTTTGCGCCGGATAGCGCGGACTGGTTGTACAGCTTTTTGAAGAAGAATAATTTCTCGGATGACGTGCTTAAAGAAAGTGGCCTTTTCAGTAAAAATTACGAACACTTGCCGTTGTTCAGAAACCGTATTATGTTTCCTATAAGGACCTGGCAGGGAAATTGTGTGGCTTTTGGTGCAAGAGATTTGACCGGAGAGAGCAAGGCTAAGTACATAAATACTCCAGATACAATAATTTATAGCAAGCGTAATGTGTTATTTGGATTTTATGAAAGTCTTCCTACTTTAAAGGAAAAGAAAGAAATTATAATTTGTGAAGGAAACTTTGACGTCATCTCGCTACATCAAGCCGGACTGACCTATGCGGTGGCTCCACTTGGAACCGCCTTCACCCCTGAGCAAGCGAATCTGATTAAAAGATACTGTAATAAGGTTAACCTTTTGTTTGATTCGGACAGCGCTGGACAGAATGCTACAGCAAAAGCGCTTCTCATTTGTCAGAAGATTGATTTGGCCAATTTTGTCATTAAACTTGACGGAGCCAAAGATGCCTCTCAAATGCTTGAAGAAAAAGGCCCAGAAGAGCTCTTAAAATGCTGTGTAAATTCTGTTACTGGCTTTTCTTATCTTGTATCTTCAGCCCTAAAAAGGTATGATATACGGCAGCCTAAAGGCAAATCATCTGTTTTTAAGGAGGTAAAGCCATATCTTGACGCAACAAGTTCAGATATTGAGCGTCAAGGCTACATAAAATATCTTGCAGATGTACTGCGCATTCCAGAAGACAAAGTCACGAGTGACTATATGAGACAGCAGGAAACAGAGCCTGAAGAAAAACCTCAGAACCAGGCTAAAAAGCAATATAATCCGCTTAAAGTCTCAACAGAACTCAACGTAATGTTACTTCTGATGAAGAATAGAGAACTGTTTGAGCAATTCAGATCTAAGGTAAAAATAAGTGAAATGACAGATAAACTTGCCAGAGAGCTTTATACCGTTCTTGAAGATGCTACAAGACAGGATATTAAGACAATGGATTTGATTCTTCAGATGATAACAGACGAACAGCTGAGAAATCTTGTGGTAGATGCACTAGTAAATCCAATGTACAACAATGATAAATTGGAAAACACCTTAATTGATGCAGAATATCAAATTAAGCTCCGGCATTTAGAAGAAAGGCGCAATAATGTTACAAGGCTTTTGAACAATAGCGATATGGAAAGTATGGATTCGGAGGAATTTAATGAACTGCTGAAAAATAAGGCAGAATTAGACCAAGATATTTTTAACTTAAAAAAAGAGATGAATGGTAAGGAAGTAAAATGACAGACGAAACCAAACAGGAAATATTACAAAAACTCATCTATTCTGCACAGAATGAAAATAAGTTCACCTTAAGTGACCTTAAAGATTATCTGTTTGCAGAGCATGTTGATTCAGATGAAGACCTTGAGTATTTCAAAAATCAGTTGGAAAAGAAAAATCTGCTTATTTCAGAAAGTGATGTTGATGGAGAAGACTTTATTGACGAGCCTCCTACAGACGCAAACATTGATGAGCTGGAAGAGGAAGAAGATGATCTTCTTGCATCTGAAGATGATGATGAAGTCATTCTTGAAGACGACAGTTTAGATGTTCTAAACGAGCCGGAGTCTGAGGATTCTGAAGAATCTGAGGATGAAGATGATGACGATCTTGAAGATGAAGATGATGACCGTCTTGATGAAAAAGATTCTTACACTAAAAACTTCATTCTTGAAAACTTTAACGAAAGTTCTGGCCCAATGGAAACCATTGCCAACATTGATGAAGATGTTGAGCATGCTGTTCATAGACCAACCGTTCTTGGTACAGACAAGGGTGAAACCAGTTCTGATGACCCAATTAGAGTTTATTTAAGAGAAATTGGAAAAGAAACCCTCCTTACGGCTGAAGAAGAAGTTGAACTTTCAAAGCAAATGGAAGAGGGTGCTTTGATTATTTCCAGCGTGATTCACAAGTCTGGCATTATGATTACCTGTTTTGTTGATATTCTAGAGAAGCTCAACACCAAGTATGAAGAAGCTGAAGATTTCAACGCAAAGGATCAAAAAGAACTCATTACAGAGCAAAAGAGGTATTCAAACTACTACAAGGATACTTTGAAGGAAGTTCAGAGCCAGCTTAGAAATTATGCTGAGCTTAAGCAGAATAAACTTGCTTCTGGTGAAGAAATTCTTAAGAGTGATGAGCTTGTAAAGAAAAAGAATCAAATTCTCAAGAAGCTTTCTCAAATTGAGCTTCAGCCAGAAGAAATTACAATGTTCACGGATAGGTTTACCGGTGCTGAAAAGGACATTAAAGAGCTTAAGATTAAGAAAGCAATTCTTGAAGAGAAGCTCCATGTTGCAAACGACAAAGATGTTAGACAGCTTTCAAGAGACCTTGTCACCGGCAGTAAGCGGGAAGCAGTTGAAGAAAAGCTTTCCATGCAGGCGGATGAAATTAGAGACTATATTAGCCAGTATCAAACGGCAACCAGAAGTCTTAGAAAGATTGAGTTTGAGTTTGAAGATAACTGTGATGTAATTCTATCTCAAGCTCAGGAAATCAAACGTGGCATGAAGATGCTTAAGACTGCAAAGGATAGGCTCATTCAGGCAAACCTTAGACTAGTTGTTTCTATTGCAAAGAAATACACCAATAGAGGCTTACACTTCTTTGACTTAATCCAGGAAGGAAATATCGGGTTGATTAAAGCAGTTGAGAAGTTTGAGTATCGTAAGGGCTATAAGTTCTCAACTTACGCTACCTGGTGGATTAGGCAGGCTATTACAAGAAGTATTAGCGACCAGGCAAGAACAATTAGAGTTCCGGTACACATGATTGAGCAGATTAACAAGGTAGTTAGAGAGTCAAGGATGCTGATGCAGACTTTGGGTCGCGAACCTACTGATGAAGAGATTGCAGAGAAGCTGGGTTGGCCTGCAAGTAAGGTTAAGACAGTTAAAAATGTTGCTAGAGAACCAATTAGCCTTGAAACGCCAGTTGGTGAAGAGGAAGATTCACTTCTTTCTGATTTCATTGAGGATAAGGAAGTTGAGAATCCGGCTACACAGACTTCTTATGCATTGTTGCAGGAACAGCTTCATGAAGTACTTGCAACGCTTCCTCCAAGAGAGCAAGAAGTTCTCAAGATGCGTTTTGGTCTTGAAGACGGATACTCATTGACACTGGAAGAAGTTGGGTTGTATTTTGAAGTAACTAGAGAAAGAATTAGGCAGATCGAAGCAAAGGCGCTCAGAAGACTTAGACATCCAAAGCGCGCAAAGAAGCTTAAGGATTATGTTTGATTAGATAGATAGGAGTAGGGTAAATGAAGGAAATTTACAAAACACTTGAACAGCTTCAGGAAGTTTTGGCCCAGATGTTCGAGATTGAAGACAAGATCAAAGAAATACCAAAGGCACTTGCAGACAAAGAAGCTGCACTCCAGAAAACAAAGATTTCTTACCTTGAATTGCATGATAAGAGTGAAGAAGTTAAGAAACAGCTTAAGGAACTTCGCGCAAAGCTTGATGAGGCAAGCATCAAGAGAGAGACTTGCGAGCAGATGATGGAAACCATCACTCAGGCTAGAGAATTTGAAACTCTTCAGAAAGAGATTGAAGAGGCAAAGAATTCTGAGCAGACTCTTAGAAAGAGCCTCCTTGCTAAGGAAAAGTTCTTTGATGAACTTAACATGAAACTTTCTGCTCAAGAAGAAATTATGGCTCAGCAGACTGAAGAAGTAGAAGAAGAGACAAAGATTAAGGATGAGCTTATTGCTGAAAATCAGAAAGTCCTTGATGAGGTCACTGCAAAGAAAGATGAGCTTGCAAAAGATCTTGATCAGAATTTGGTTTTCAAGTTTGAGCGCATTATTAGAAATAAGAAAGGTCTTGGAATTGTTCCTATTCATGCTAAGGTCTGTGAAGGCTGCCACATGAGACTGCCAATTCAGTTTGTTAATGATGTCAGAAGAGAAGATGAAATCATGTTCTGCCCTTACTGCAGTAGAGTTCTCTACTATGAAGAGACAGAATACACAGAATCTACCAATGAAATCTTTAACAAGAACGAGACTCTTCTTGATAATAGCTTTGGTTCTGATGATGATGACGATGACAGTGTATTCACATCAGATGATGACGACTTTTAGAGATTAATTTAAGGTCCTTCAAGCAATCGCTTTGGCTAGTTTGGTTTTATCTTATAGATAAGGCCAAGCTAACCCGAGAGGAAAGTCCGAGCTCCACAGGACATGACGCTGGGTAACGCCCAGGAGCTGAAAGGCTACAGAAAGTGCAACAGAAAGTATACCGCCTACAAAGGCTTAGGCATTTGTAGGTAAGGGTGAAATGGTGAGGTAAGAGCTCACCGGAAATGCAGTGATGCATTTTGCTTGGTAAACCTCGTCAGGAGCAAGGTCAAGAAGCAGGTGGATTGGTCCGTCCTATACCTGCGGGTAGACCGCTTGAGACTGTTGGTAACAGCAGTACCAGATAGATGATTGCATAAACAGAACTCGGCTTATGAAGGGCCTT
>CAVCYP010000007.1:0-48614 GCA_963606545.1 Sphaerochaetaceae bacterium | reverse complement strand
GTTGCCTATCCCATATATGTCAAATTCCCATCAAAAACATAAGAGACCACCATTCTGAATTTTTCGATTTTCCAAAGGACTATACAAAAAGTCCCATGATTGAGTTTGTTCCATATCTTGAAAAGGCAAATGCAGAAACATTGTCCATTATCAGAAAGATTTTGGATATGCCTGAAGAAAAGACAAGTTCAAGCTCTATCAAGACGACAAATTGATTGGCGAGTTTTAACCTCGCCTTTTTATTTCTTCATTGAGTCCTTCAATCTCAGATACACGCTCCGGTAAAAAGTCCAAAAAGTGCAACTGAGATACCTCAATTGCACTTTTTTTATTCCCAAATCAGTTTGTTGCAAATATGGCGTCTAAGACTTTTGCAATCTCCTCAATGCTAATAGGCTTTGCAATATGCCCGTTCATTCCAGCTTCTAGAGATTTCTTTCTATCTTCCTCAAAAGCATTTGCCGTCATGGCAACAATAGGAATATTTGCCTTTCTGTTGTTTGCTAGGGTTCGTATCTCATGCGTTGCAGTGTAGCCATCCATAGTTGGCATTTGGATATCCATGAAAATCAAATCATATTCATCCTCTGCAGCCTTATACATGATATCTACAGCCTCAGAACCATCTTCAGCTGTATCTACCTTAAGGCCAACATTCTCCAGAATTGCAGTAGCAATTTCTCTGTTCAGCTCGTTATCCTCTACCAGCAGTACACTTTTGCCACTAAAATCATAGTGCGCAGGCTCTACTACCTTCTTCTCTTCAGCGCCATGGTTTGTCAAAACGTCTTTGAGCTCGCTCATGAAAATTGGCTTGGATACAAAAGCTGTAACGCCCGCCTCTCTTGCCTCTTGCTCAATATCCGCCCAATCATAGGCAGTAAGGACGATAATTGATGCATCTTCACTGATTACCCTGCGAATCTGACGAACAGTTTCTATTCCGTTCATGTCAGGCATCAGATAATCAATGATATACACCTTGTATTCATCTTTTAAGTCTGCAGCATCCTGAGCCCGAACAATCGCTTCTCTACCAGATAGTGTCCAGTCTGGGCGCATTTCAATGTCACGCAACATTTTACTGACGCTTCTACAAGTATTAATATCATCATCCACAACAAGCGCTCTTGCACCACAAAGCGCAGCAATTGGTTTGTATTTAACAGGCTCTGAGGTAAGTTGTAAATTAAGAGTAACTGTGAACAATGAACCCTTACCTTCCTCACTCTTAACAGAGATATTACCACCCATCATATCCACAATATTCTTGGTGATAGCCATGCCAAGCCCCGTTCCCTGAATACCTGTGACAGTAGAAGTATGTTCTCTTGAGAAGGACTCGAATATATGCTCAAGGAAGCTCTTTGACATACCAATACCGTTATCTTTAACCGTAAATTCATAGGTCGTGTAGTTCTTCAGAGAGCAAGGCTTTTCCACAAGACGGATTATGATGTCTCCACCCGGCTGTGTGTATTTGATAGCATTGCCAACAATGTTAATCAACACCTGATTCAGGCGTAGTTTATCAGCAATTACATCCTCATGCACTATATCCTGCGTATCAATGAAAAGATTCAGATTCTTGGCATTAACAAGACTCTGTATCATAGTGCGAAGGTCATGCAGAAGATCTGGAATATGAATAGGTTTTTCCTCCAGCTTGACTGTTCCACTTTCAATACGGCTCATATCAAGAATATCATTTATGAGGCTGAGCAAATGGGTACTTGAAGTACTAATCTTTGCCAAATAATCCTGTACTTGAGTAGGATTGTCCATATGAGTCTGAGCCAAAGCTGTAAAGCCTATGATTGCATTCATTGGCGTACGGATGTCATGAGACATACTGTTGAGGAAGGTAGATTTTGCTTTATTAGCCTGCTGTGCAGCTACCAAAGCTTGGGACAGTTGCTCTTGTTGCTCTAGCTCTTTAATCTTTTCAGAAGTGATATTTCTGGCTACAAATAAGACTTCCTTTGCTTGTCCCCCTTCTTTTCTTTTCTTCACAATGAAACGGGATTCAAACCAATTACCACGGGGACTCTTATACTCTGTTGCCACGGTGTCTACAGCTTTAAGCCGGTCTGCAAGAGTATCAAAATCCAAAAATTCCCGCATTAGACCCTGCATTTCAGGAATAATAAACGCACAAAGGACCATTTCTTTCACTTCATCAAAATTTCCACTCTTTCCAGCAACGGTTTGCATACGTGAAACACTGGTCAAAACCTCATACTGATGAGTTTCAAGATCAGCTCTGATGATTGTGGAATATAAGGCGGAAACTGCAGTAATGACTTCAGCATGTTCTCTTTCAGACGCCAGACGAGCTTCCGCTAGCTCACGTTCTTTGCGTTCCAACGCAAGATGTTCTTCAACAATATCATCAACATTCTGATAGCCCAATACTGCTTTCATACCAGGCACATCTACTCTACTCATGTTATATTGGAAATGATGAATCTTTCCATTGATGATACTACGATAATACCCTGTGAATTCTCCCTGAGACGCAAGAAGTTTTTTAACGTTTTCCGTTGCAAAAACCCTTGCAACCTCATCTCTGTCCTCTGGACACACCACAGTTTCAAGCCAATTATTGCGCAGAGCATCAAATGGAATTTCTTGATTCTCCGCTACATTGAAAAGTTCCGTGTAGTCATCACTCAATTTCAGAATCTTCACAGTCCCCTTTTCAAAATCAGCAAAGTAAACATTTTTAAAATTGTGGGCTAGCTTATCAACAATAACCAACTGCTCTTTCAACTGAGCCTGATAAGCCTGCTCTTTTTCCTGACGTTTTCTTTCCTCTTCTAAATGGGCCCTAATAATAACGTCAACGTTCTGAAAACCTGCAATAAGGTGAAATCTATCCTTCATGAGATTTACGCTGAACTGATAGTGAACTATCTGTCCATTTGCAAACATGCGGTAGTTTCCAATATATTCATCCTGAGTTTTAAAGACCTCTCTGAGGTGGGCAACACTCAGCTCTCTCATGAGCCTTTCCTTGTCTTCTGGATGCACAGCCTCGTTAATCCAAGCAAATAAAAACGGTTCATAAGGAAACTCAACGTCCATAACGTTGTCTAACCGGTCATCTACATATTCATCCTCTAACTTAAGGATCTTAGCTGTAGCCTTCTCAAGATCAACCAGGTAAACATTCTTGAAATTGTGGGCCAAAGTGTCAAAAATTGCCAGCTGCTGCTCTTGCTGTCTCTGGTGGGCTTCTTCCAGTTCTCGCTGACGTTGCTCCTCTGCAGTGTGCTGAGCTATAATTTCGTCAATATTCCTAAAGCCTGCAACAACAGAATTGAGATTTGCCAGTTTGAAATAAGTATAACGACAATAATGCACTTCTCCTTTTGTTAAGATACGGATGTTGCCAGAAATTTCGTCGTTATCTCTTAAAGATTCACGTAAAAACTTCAAGGAACTAGTCTTTTCAAAAGACTCTCTATCTTCAGGATGAATGCGAGAAACAATATATTGCTTACATACTTGTTCATAAAAGAATATTTGTTTCTGTCTTTCGTCAAGTTCCTCACTAACAAAAGCCGAGGATTTAATAATACGAGACGTACCTTCTTCTAGATTAATGAAGTACACGTTTTGGAATTCACGAGAAAGTGCATTTATAACGGCAATGCTCTTTTCCTCGTTAACTCTTTCTACTCCAAAAATCACGTGGCAAAGCTTGCCGTTTTGGTCCACATCTTCTTTGAAGAAATGTAGCCGGCAGGTCTCAGAGGCATAAGACAGAAAATCCATCATAATATGGGTTTTGCCGTCCATACGAGCCTCAAGCGTGCTTCTGTCAACAAAGCACAAGGCCTCCTTGCAACTCCATTTTGACGAAAGTGCAGTTATAATACGCTTTGAATTGGCGTCATAATCATTAGAATTGGGAATAGTGACCTTTTCAATGGACGGCGTGTCTTTGATGCAGACATAAGTATTTTTCTGAATATCGACTCTGTGCAGAGAATAAAAGATATCTGAAAGAGCACCATAGGCATTAAATAAGCCCTTAGTTCGCTGCTCACGCCCTGCGCTAACTATTGAGTCGATATTTCTGAAAGCCACGACAAGCCTAAGCTCTTCCTCTGGTTTTGAAATACGGCTGTAACGGGCCGTGTAGAAGTGAATTTCATCGCCATCTAAAATGCGGTAGTCTAATTCAAGAATAGCACGGCCATCAGAGAAGGTTTTTAGCAAAGATTTAGTCGAAAGTCTATCTAGAAAATAGTTTCTATCTTCTACATATACGCGATCATTGGCATAGGTGCGCAGTAGCGTAGAATAGGAGAAATCCTGTGGATTGTCCGTAATTCCAGTAGTTACATAGCCCTTCAGTTTTATAATCTCAGCCTTGTCCTCATTAGGACGTAGCACATACACATTGAGATAATCTGCAGTCAACGCAGCCATCAAGTCCACGTGATTTAACACAATTGAATCTCCTATCTTCCCCAGCTAATTTTGTTCCTATTTAAGTCATCCGTCAAGTCATTTTCTACACAACAAATACGCAATTAAATCAAAGCAGATACACCTCTATGCTATATTTCCAGCGAAATACCCCTATGCAAAAAAGGCATTTCTTTTGTGAAAAATCTTGTAATAAAATTCGCAAATGTTGGGCATTGCCCTGCTAAGTTATTTAATTTAAGGAGATTGAATATGGCAAGATTTACACTTCCACGTGACGTTTACCATGGAAAGGGTGCTATGGAAGCACTGAAGACATTCGAAGGCAAGAAAGCAATGATTTGTGTCGGCGGTGGCTCAATGAAGCGCTTTGGATTCCTTGATAAAGCTATTTCTTACCTCAAAGAAGCAGGAATGGAAGTAGAAGTTTTTGAAGGAATCGAACCAGATCCATCAGTAGAAACTGTCATGAAGGGTGCTGAAGCAATGCTCAAGTTCCAGCCAGACTGGATCGTTGCAATGGGCGGTGGTTCTCCAATTGATGCTGCAAAGGCAATGTGGATTAAGTACGAGTACCCAGAGGTATCTTTCCAGGATATGTGCAAGGTCTTTGGACTTCCAAAGCTTCGCAAAAAGGCTCATTTCTGCGCAATTTCCTCAACCTCAGGAACAGCAACAGAAGTAACAGCCTTCTCAATTATTACAAACTATGCAGACAGAATTAAGTATCCTATCGCTGACTTTGAGATTACACCAGATGTAGCAATTGTTGACCCAGAACTTGCAGAGACCATGCCAAAGAAGCTTGTTGCACACACAGGTATGGACGCAATCACCCACGCAATTGAAGCTTATGTTTCAACAGCAAACTGTGACTACACAGACCCACTTGCTCTGTATGCAATCACAATGATTCAGTCAGACCTTGTTCCATCCTACAACGGAGACATGGCAAAGCGCGACAGCATGCACAACGCACAGTGCCTTGCAGGTATGGCATTCTCCAACGCACTTCTTGGTATTGTTCACTCAATGGCTCACAAGACTGGTGCTGCCTTTGAAGATTACGGCGCACACATCATCCACGGCGCAGCCAACGCAATGTATCTGCCAAAAGTCATTGCTTTCAACGCAAAGGACCCTGTAGCACTTGCTCGTTACGGCAAAATTGCTGACATCATGAAGCTTGGCGGAAAGGACGACAAAGAGAAAGTCCAGCTCCTCATCAAGGCTCTTCGCAAGATGAACGACGACCTCAACATCCCACACTGCATCAAGAACTATGGCCCAGACAGCTATCCAACAGAGCAGGGTTTTGTCCCAGAAGACGTCTTCCTTGCACGCCTGCACGACATTGCAGTTAACGCTATAGCCGATGCTTGCACAGGCTCCAACCCTCGTCAGCCTAGCGTTGAAGAGATGGAAAAGCTCCTCAAGTGCTGCTACTACGACACAGAAGTTGATTTCTAATAAATACTTAGAAGCTAATTCAAAGCCAGGCCTCGCAAGGGACCTGGCTTTTTTTAAACTGAGATTTTAAGTTTTTTTCGAAAAATTTTTTTTTAAAACTGAGATTTTAAGTTTTTTTTGAAAAAAATTTTTTTAAAACTGAGATTTTAAGTTTTTTCACCAAAAAATTTTAAAAAAACTGAGTTTTTCAGTTTTTTGAAAAAAAAATTATGGCTAGAGTACCTGCTTGCGTGAAAGCAAATCGGGCTCTTCCGGAGAAGTCCTTCTGAAAACAGTTTACTTTGTGAAGATTTTTGAGACGTAATTCAGTTAATTCTATATCCACTGTGCAGAATGGGATTTTTTTATTTCCCCAATTTAAACGTTTGAGACGGCATAGAGTGGTATGTTTTCCATCCAGCCTTGAGAAATGTAGTTCCAATCTGAAGAAGAAAATCTTGTTCAAATAAAGCAGCTACAAAAATAAGACTGTTAATTGAATTTTACATTTTTTCGGGGCTAAGGGGAAATTCTACTTTAAAGGTGGTCCCCTTTCCTACTTGGCTTTCTACACTAATTTTACCGTGATGATACAGTACGGAGTGCTTGACTATTGAAAGCCCAAGACCTGTTCCTCCGGAGGCTTTGGAATGGCTCTTGTCTACTCGGTAGAATCGTTCAAAGATGCGATCCAAATGTTCTTGAGGGATTCCAATGCCGTTGTCTTTCACCACAATTTGTGCCAGACCAGAATCAGGAATAGTTGATACCAAGACAGAGACTTTACCACCAATATTGCTATATTTAACTCCATTATCCACAAGATTATAAATCATTTCGTGAATTAGTCTTGTCACACACTTTGCATGAACATGAGTGCCGTTGACTTCAATGGTAATATTCTTTTTTGATGCACTTTCAGAAAGCTCGGTTTGAGCTTCAGTGGCAAGACAGAAAATATCGGTGTCTTCAAAAGCTAACTTGACGCCTTCGTCTAGCTGGGAGAGGCGAATGATGTCTTCAATGAGGGTGACCATGCGGGCGGCTTCTGTGTGGATGTGGCCGGCAAAGCGTTGGGCGTTTTGGTCTTTGGCCATGCCGCTTTCTATGAGTTCTGCGCTGCCTATGATGCCTTGGAGCGGCGTTTTGAGCTCGTGGGAGACGTTGGCGGAAAATTCGCGTCTTAGGCTTTCTGCGTTGGCGCGCTCGGTGACGTCAAAGGCTAAGACCACAAGTCCAATTGGCTGGCCGTCTGAGGTGATGCGGCTCATGGAGAATCTAAAGACGTGGCCGTTGCGCTCTAGGCGAAGCTCGTCGTGGCCGTTGGCTAGGGCTTTTTCTATTGCAACGCTGAATTCGTGGTTACGTTCCAATTCTAGGAAACTGTGGCCAATGAAGTTGCCGTCGTATTTGAGCATCTCCATTGCGGCGCGGTTGAGGCTGATAATTTTGCCGTCAAGATCAAGGACCATCAGGCCTTCGCTCATGCTACGGGAAATCTGGTCAAACTCGTCCGAATGTCGCTTGAGGGTCACAAGTTGGGCATCCAGCTCTTTTCTCTGGGAGTAAATGCGTCGGAGAAGAGGGGATAGCTCTGGGTAGACGTCATTTTCAAGCGGATTATCTAAATCCAGTTGATTGAGCGGGGCGATAATCTTTTGAGACATGCGTTTGGCAAGCACAAAGGAAAGAATCCAAGACAGGGCAAGAATCAAAAGAAGCGGCAAAATCATGCTTAAGGCAATCTTGACCAGAGATGCCCTACTCGCAGAAATTCGTAAGACAGAGCCGTCTGTAAGTTGGGTAGCGTGATAAACTATCACTTCAAGCTGAGTGTCGGAATATCTGACGCTCTCACTGTGTCCAGATGAAATGGCCTCTACAAACTCAGTTCTGTTTGAGTGATTTTCCATTTTACTGGCGTCTGTTGTGTTGTCAAAGATTACTGTGCCGTCCTTGGCAATCCAAGTGAGTCTGTAACGGCCAGACTCCAAATCCTCTATTGCATTTAAGTAATCAAGGCCAGAAAGCTCTACCCCTTTGGCTGCTATGTTAAGTTCATCTTCAATCTGAAGGGTCTGCTTATTGGAATAATCTCTATAGAGAATTCCAGCAACGATTGAAAAGGAAAGCAAAAGTATAATTGAAGCAACCAAAAAGATTGCGTGCATGATTTTTTTAGTCATTTTTTACATCCTGATTGTGCTGATTCAGTTGATTCACAAAATCAGAATCCAGTCCGTAGCCAACATTTCTTACAGTTCTGATGATATTGCCATAGTCACCAAGCTTTTGTCTAAGTGTTCTAATGTGCATATCAACCGTTCTGGACTCCCCGTAAAATTCAAAGCCCCAAATTTCATTAAAGAGCTTGTCACGGGAAAATATCATTCCGGGATTGGCCAAGAAGAGCTTAAAAAGTTCAAATTCTTTGTAAGTTAGGGCAATTTCAGTGCCATTATTCTTCACGATGCGCTCATCAATATTAATAACCAAATTTCCAAATTTCATAACCTTTGATGGACTTTGGCTCTTGCATCGTCTTAGAACAGCCTTTACACAAGACACCAGTTCCATGACACCAAACGGCTTTGCAAGATAGTAATCCGCACCTAAATCCAAACCCTTGATTCTGTCATACTCCGTGCCTTTAGCCGTAGCCATAACAATAGGAATATCTGCAAATGCGGTTGACGCTTTGATTCGTTTTAGAAGCTCAATCCCATCCAAACTCGGCAACATAATGTCTAGTACAATCAGTTCTGGCTTGGTTTTGTCGTCAGTTTCGCACTTTTTAAGTTCATCCCAAAAGACTTGACCATCTTCAAAGCCAATAGCCTTAAAGCCCGTAGACTCCAGTGCGTACACTTCAATATCTCTTATGCTTGCATCATCTTCAACGCACCAAATCATGTCTACTCCTCCGCCTCGTGCTCTCCTGTAACAGAAAACACAACCCATTGTGCAATATTCACGGCGTGATCACCAATACGCTCAAGGTATTTTGCAATCATCAGCAAATCAAGTATATATTCACCTTCTGCCTTATTCAAAGCAATTCTTTCAATCAATTCCTGCTTCACGTTCAAAAACAGAGCATCAACAACATCATCCTCTTTCACTACTGCTCTGGCCAGGGCTAAATCCTTATTCACATAGGCTGTGACGCTCTCCACCACCATCTTTTTTGCACTGTCGCCCATACGCTGCAACGTAGTCTCATCAAACTGATAATTCTGATTATTTTCTTTATCTAAAAACCCAATGATTTCTGCAATATCCTCAGCTTGGTCTCCAATTCTCTCCATATCAGTAATCATCTTTAGCGCTGACGATATTTGTCTGAGGTCTCTAGCAACCGGCTGCTGATGAAGTAGAAGTTTAAGACACATTGTCTCAATAGTTCTTTCTTTTTGGTCTATCTCGCCATCCAAAGGAGCAACCTTTTTAGCTAAGTCACTCTTTCCTCTAACCAAGGCCTTTGTCACAAGGTCAATAACCTCTTCGCAAAGAGCACCCATTTGAATCAATTCCTGATTCAGCAAATCTAACTGTTCATCAAATCTATTTCTCATATCAGCCTCTAGTATTAACCTCTAGTATTAACCTCTAGTATTAACCAAACCTTCCCGTAATATAATCTTCAGTTCTCTTATCTCTAGGATTTTCAAACATCCTTTCAGTATCTCCATATTCCACCAACTTTCCCAAAAGGAAAAAAGCTGTGTAATCTGAAATTCTAACTGCCTGCTGCATATTATGCGTGACAATTACAATTGTGTAATCCTTCTTCAGCTCCACGGCTAGCTCTTCAATCCTAGAAGTCGAAATAGGATCCAAGGCGCTTGTAGGCTCGTCCATAAGAAGCACTTTTGGCTGTACAGCAAGAGCTCTAGCAATGCAAAGTCTCTGCTGCTGACCGCCAGAAAGGCCCAAGGCATTTTTCTTAAGCCTATCCTTAACCTCCTCCCAGATGGCTGCAGACTTAAGAGAAGTCTCGACAATCTCATCCAACTTTGCCCTACTCTTAATTCCATGAGTTCTTGGCCCATAAGCAATATTATCATAGATACTCATTGGAAACGGATTTGGCTTTTGAAAGACCATACCAATCTGACGTCTCAGCTCGTTGACATCAGTTGAACTTGCATAGATATCATTGCCTTCATACTGAACCTGGCCGGTAATCTTCACGCCTGGAATTAAATCATTCATCCTGTTTAGCGTTTTCAGAAAAGTAGATTTACCGCAACCTGAAGGCCCAATTAAAGCCGTAATGTTCTTTTCTTCAATATCGATATTTACGTTATAAAGTGCTTGCTGTGCGGTATACCACAAACACAAATCCTGAACCTGAATTATACTTGCCATATCATTCACCCTTACTTTTCTTAATTTTTCTTCCCGTTAGTGAGGCGCACATATTAATTATGAACGCCAAAATCATAAGTATTGCAGCAATTGCATAAGCTACTTCAAACTCGCCCTGGTCTTTTGCATAGAAGTAAAGGGCAACAGTTAAAGTGGCACCTGCACTATTTAGACCTTCAAAGAAACCATTTAACGAATGAGCAAAACCTGCTGTAAACAGTAGCGCTGCCGATTCTCCCAAAACTCTTCCGCAAGAAAGAATGCAACTTGTAACAATTCCATCTATACAGGAAGGAAGGACAACAGTTCTAATTACCCTCCACTTTCCAGCTCCAAGTCCAAAGGCGCCTTCTCTATAACTTTGTGGCACAGTCTTCAAACTTTCCTGAGTTGTTCTCATGACAGTAGGCAAATTCATGATTACCAAGGTCAACGCTCCAGCCAGCAACGATGTCTTAAGTTTTAAGAATTGGCAAAAAAACAGCATGCCAACCAAACCATAGACTATCGAAGGCACTCCAGAGAGAGTTTCAGCCGCATAGTCAATAACCTTTACTAACTTCTTGTTTGTAGCATATTCACAAAGATAAACGGCCGCTCCAACTCCCAGCGGAAGGACTATTACAAGCGTTGCAATAATTATGTAAACTGTGTTCAAAATGTCCGGTAAAATTCCAATATTACCACTAAGATAACTGGGTTTTGTGGAAAGTAAATTCCAGCTGACATTAGGAAGTCCCACAATCAGAACATATAAAACAAAGAAAACTACAATTGCACAGACAATTGCAGTTGAAACATACATGAGAGTTTTCATTAAACCAGAGTAAAAACTTCTTTGCTTATTCATTTCAGTGCTCCTTATCCTTTTTTAGAATTGCGTTCAAAAGGGCATTTACCATAAGAATGAATAAATAAAGCACCAACGCTATTGAGAACAAAGCCTGTTGCTGGAGCCCTTCAGAATAAGCCATTTCACTTGCAACAGCTGTGGTAAGAAATCTGACACTTTGAAACAAACTAGGCATATTAGCAACGTTTCCTGAAACCATCATTACAGCCATAGCCTCTCCAATTGCTCTTCCAACACCCATGACAACAGAAGCCACAATCCCGCTCTTTGCCGCCGGAACCGATATTTTAAAAACCGTCTCTGTTTTATTTGCACCAAGAGCCAAAGAAGCATCTTCATACTCCTTTGGAACGGCATCAAGGGCATTGACAGAGACCTTAACAATTGAGGGGAGAATCATTATTGAAAGCACAATTATTGCTGCAAGTAAACTTGCACCATCCGGAACGTTGAAAACTTTTCTTATTGTTGGAACAATGACCAACATACCAACCAAGCCGTAAACAACTGAAGGAATTCCAGCAAGAAGATCTATGGTAGACATTAGAACCGTTTTTACTCCTTTTGGCGCAAACTTTGACATAAAAACGGCAGTAAAGAATCCAATTGGAACCCCTAGAAGTATTGCTCCGGAGGTTCCGTAAATACTGGTCAAAATAAAGGGCAAAATTCCAAACGATGGCTCAGAAGCCGTAGATGCCCACTTTTTTCCAAACAAAAACTTAAAAATGCCTATCTTTGCAATAGCTGGGGTTCCACTTACAACCAGGTAAACAGTAATTAAAAGCACACATACAACAGTCAAAAGACCGCAGGCAAAGAATAATCCCTGCATGACGGCCTCAATTCGCTTTTTTGAACTCATATTTCTTAGTTAGCTTTCTTAGTTAGCTGATACAGCACCGGCTACCGATATAATTGATGAAGCCTCGCTAGAAAGTGCATAGTCAAAGAACATCTGCGCAGTACTTGAAAGAGCTGTGCCCTGCTTTGTAACAAGTACGAATGGGCGCTGAATTGCATAACTGCCATCTTTGACTGTGTCTTCACTTGGAACAACTCCATTCACCTTTAAAGCCTTTACTGTATTCTTTACAGCTGCAAGGGATGCATATCCAATTGCATATGGATTTTGTGCTACTGTTGTTATCACATCACCCGTTGAGGTTAGTTCCTGGCGGTATTGGCATGCATCTGCTGTTTTTGTAATGGTTTCAAAACCATCTCTTGTACCGCTACCTGCTTCACGGCCAATCAGAACTATTTGAGCGTCCTGCCCGCCTACTTCCTGCCAGTTTGTAATCTCGCCCTTATATATCTTGGCGATTGTCTCTACATCTAAATCCTCTATTGGGTTATTAGGATTAACAATAATAGCAATTCCATCATATGCTAAAACCGTCTGTTCAAGGCCTTCTGCAATTTCAGAGTCCTTAAGAGCACGGCTTGAAAGTCCAATATCACAACGTCCTTCAAGGACTGCTTTAATTCCGGAACCTGAACCAGTTGGATTATAGGTAAAGGAAACTTCACTATGCTTTTCCATGAAAGCTTCACCTAAAGCACCAATAACCTTTTCCATTGAGGTTGAACCGTCTGTTGAAACAGTCTTGGCATCTTCGCTGGCTCCACCTGCGAACAAAACTGCCATAACTGCAAGAATCATAAACATTGTTACTACTTTTTTCATATCAAACTCCTGTTTACGCCAAGACAATAGCATTGGCATGTAAAAACAAGAGCGATGTTCTGTAAAAGTTATGTAAACTTATGAAAATTTCTCCAGATGTTCTTTTTCAGCATTTTCAATTGCAGCAGAAAAGCCAGTTAGAGCAGCAAACGGAGCAAATTGAGCTGCGCGGTCTCTGTTTGGCATTCTACTGTGAAACTTTGGCTCCCAATGAGGCAGGTTAATAATATCCTCATAGGCCTCTTGGACCCTTGAAGCATCCTTCTCACGCATTATGACCTCCAATCTGGCTGTTTCTTGCCTTTGCTGTTGCACCTTCTTCTAAGTCAGCGGCCCTAAGCAACATATTTTTTCCAAACCTCTTTTTTATAGCAACTGCAGCTTCAAGTTGCCTCTTTTCTTTAGCTGAAAGCTCTTCTTCTGGTGGTGTCTGCTCCTGGCTAAAAAGATCCAATTGCTCGCTGTACGCCTTTTGTTTGCACTCTGCATTCACATAAAGCCGCCTAACCCCTAGAGTTTTATTCACCACTTGGTCAAAAATCTGAGCTATTGCATTCTTTAACACTGAAGCGCTTGCCGTAGGACTTGAAAACTTAACATGTCCCTGCGAGCCCTTTGGCATGAGTCTTCCATAATAATCCAGTGCCATTGGCCCATCATATTCTGGCGGAAAATCCTGATCATAACCCACAAAAAGCCCAACCGAATCCGCTTTCAGGCCCTTTTCCACTAGACTCAACACAAGCTCATCTGCCATCTCTTTTGCCACCAACTTAGCCCTAGAGAACTCATAAGGACAAGCAAGCACCTGCCCCACACTAAACCCACCACTTCTAGGCTTGTAACTCTTAATATCCTCCATTGTGCAAGGCTCGTAGCCCCACGCATGGTCTATCAAAAGCTCCGCATTCACGCCAAATATCTTATAAAGCAAATCCTCTTGCTTCAGCGAGCACCTAGCCACATCCCCCATGGTAAAACAACCAATAGACGCAAGCCGTTGCGCCAGCCCCTTACCTACCCGCCAAAAATCGGTTATAGGAAGATGCGCCCAAAGTAGACGCCTATAGGACAGCTCATCCAGCTGGGCAATCCGCACCCCGTCCGCATCCGCCGGGATCTTCTTGGCCACAATATCCATTGCAACCTTGCAAAGGTAAAGGTTGGGCCCAATGCCGGCCGTAGCAGTAATACTAGTCTGCTGCAACACCTCCTTAATCATAGTCATAGCCAGATCATGCGCAGTCATCCTGAACAGTCCAAGATAATGCGTCACGTCCATAAAAACTTCATCTATAGAGTAGACGTGAATATCCTCCGGCGCCACATACTTGAGATATATCTGGTAAATCTTAGAGCTAACTTCAATGTAATACGCCATATTTGGCTTGGCCACAAGGAAGTCCAACTCCAGCGCCGGGTTTGCTTTAAGCTCACTCTCATATACCGATTTCCCTGAGAATTTGCCTCCTGGAGCCGCCTGAAGCCTCTTCTCATTGATAGCTTTAACTGCCGCCTTCACTTCAAAAAGTCTACAGCGGCCTTTAATCCCATAAGCCTTTAAAGAAGGAGAAACCGCAAGACAAATTGTTTTATCAGTTCTAGACTCATCTGCCACAACTAGGTTAGCATCAAGGGCATCAATATTGCGTCTGGCACACTCTGCCGAGGCATAAAAAGACTTTAAATCAATTGCAACATACTGCCTTTGCACTGCATTCCCCCATGAAAGACTTCTACTCTTAATATATGTTAAGTATGCACTTTTTGCAAGTATTTTCTTTTGATTTATAATTTACCGTTTTTGGTATTTGTTAACTTTTCAACTACCGTTTTAAGTAGCAAAAAGAGCAAATCCATACACCAAAAAGCCATTTTTGTTTATTTGTTTTGATATGAAAAAGGACGATTCAGATGTTTCCAAAAAAATAGCTATGGATTTTTGGGGTAGGCTTGAAAATGCCCAGCAAGAAGCAGGGGTTTCAATTAAAGACCTATGCCAAGAAGCCAACGTTACCTATCAAACAGTGATGAACCAAAGAAGTGCAGGAACCCTTCCAAGCACAATGACAATCCTTAAAATTGCCCACTATTTAGACAAATCCATGGACTGGTTACTTACAGGCTCCAACAGTCCAAAGGACACGCAGGAACAAAAACTTGCTTTGGCTATAATGAACGACAAAAAAGCGCTCGCCATAGCCAAATGTGCAATAGCAATGCAAGAAGAAGAAAAAGATGCAACTATGGTCATCTTAAAAAAGATGACCAATACAAAATCCTAAATTATTGAATAACAGCAAAAGTAAACTCTGTTGTGCCTTCAACTGGATTCCAAACTAACTGGGCTCCAAGTTTCAAATCCAAAGCAGAAGCAAGCATTCCTAACAACGGAGCAACTTCCGCATAAGCTCTAAGAGTGATAGTGTGGGTAGCCTTATTTGTTTGCTGCTCGTAAAGACAATCATACAAAGCATCTACAACAAAACGCTTAACATAAACGCCTAGGACTCTTGTCCCATCCTGAACCTCAAAGGACAAAAGTGTTAGTTTTCCAGTTCCTTCCAAAATAAGAGCCTTAGAAGCAACCTCATAGCTAGCACCACCTTTCAAAGACACAGGGAAATAGAACGGAAGTCTTACTTCAAAAGAAAGGCTTGGGTCAAGGTTAGTTAGGCCAAACGTAATTCTATAACCCAGAGTTTTATTAATTCCAAGGCCGGTAGAAGTAGCATTTGAATAGGAAGTAACAAAAGAATTTTCAAAGGAGTGGTCTTTAGAAGTGTCTGAAACAGAGAAGCTATAATAGGCTTGTTCTGTTACAGTCAAGCTCTTTCCTGCATCAAAGGTGAAGGTATAGGAAGGCTGAGCCAAAACATCAAAGCTAACTTTCTCATTTGAAACTAAAGAGCCCAAAGAAAGAGAACCAATTTTGGTATTCATAGCACCCCAAACGCCAAGAGAGAAGCCATCCTTGTTGGTGAAACCTGTCATATTAAAGCCATAAGTCTGAGTTGGATCTGTTGCTGACCAAGTTAAACCAGTTCCAGCTGAGCCATCAAGATAATAGCCAGAAGGAAGAAGCATGCTGGAGGTCATGTTATTGAAAGGCTTGTAAGCTTCAGCACCGGAAAGGGAGTTTAATTTATCAGCTTCAAATTCTTTTGCAGCAAGGGAAGAATGAGACGTGACAACCGGAGCCTGTAAAGCCAAATCTTCAATTTCTATGGTACTCAGGACATCTCCTTCATACAAACAACTTGCATAAAGAACAGTATTCTGCAAACGTACTGGATAGTTTACACCACCATTTACAGCAACCTTTGATAGCCTAAAACTGCCATCATTATAATTAAATTCCCCATATCCACCAAGAATCGGGCTATCGTTTTCTACGGCGTCTGCAGTTGGAAGCCAGCCAAAGGACAGCACGCTTTCAGAACTTCCATAGGAGAGAGCCAGATTAGTAAGTCTCATTGCAGTTGGGTTTTCATAAACCTCAACTGTGAAGTCTTGAGTGTTTAAAATAGCAATATTGTCGCAAACCCCTTGGGTAAGGATAAAAGCAAGACGGCCGTCTTTTAAGTTTGCAAAACCAGAAGCAACAGCGCCATATCCAAGGAAAATTGTATCCAAAAGCTCGTAGTTACTGTCATAGATTTCAAGAGAGGTCTCTTGTGCTTTTGAGGTGTAAAGCACTAGGCCATCCTTAACAAAGGCCCCTCCTCTGACATCTCTATCCTCATATTTGAAAGTCTTTACAGTCTTACCCTCCTGCGTCTTAATTTGAACACAGTTGGAAGCTTCAAGAATCATTGGAATAAGAATTAAGCCGTCATCAGAGACATCATAAGATTCAGAATAAGAAAGATCGTTCATGACCTTGACGCTGGTTTTGGTATCAGAGGAGAGCTTGTACAAGCTATAACTAGCGGAATCTCTGAACATCACACTGCCGTCGGATAAGGCTCTGAGTTCGGTAAATACGCCAACATTCTTATAGCCTTCAACGGCTGAGCCGTCTTTTGCCTCTGCCGGGACCTCTATTGATTCATAGAAATCATTCCAAAGGGTATCTATCTTGACTCCAATTACAGCTTCAATGATAGCTGAGGTATCCTTGAACCAGTTAATCTTACCAAACCTAACAAAGATTTCACAAACCTTATCAGAGCCATAAGTATCCAACAAATAGGTTAAGAAAGAGCCTCCAAAGATGTAAGGTAAAAGAGAACTTGGGTAAGTGTCCTTTGCACCACAAATTCCAATCCAAGATGGAAATTTTCCTTCAATCTTAGCCTGTCTAACAATACGGGTTGAAGCATAATCATTCATGCGCCCATAACCATCTAAGCTTTCAACCGTAACAGCAATACCCTCAGTTAAAGACTCTAAAGAATAAAGCATAGATGAAGGGTTAACAGAATCTGCAAAGATATTTGCTAACACCTGCCAAAAAGAGCTTCTAAAGTTGCAGGTAAAAGCATGGGTAAGTTCATGTTTAAAAACATTGGATAGAATCTCTGGGAAGGAAGTAAGAGAGCCCTTATCTGCTATAACATCATAAAGAAATATTCTGTTTGCAGGATAGGCTGCAAAGTTTGCATTGAGCATCTTTACACTGCTCGTTAGTACAACAGGAAGATAGAGATCAGGATCCGTCTTAAACAAAGAAACAAGATAATCGTAGGTTTCTTCACAGCAATCAGCAATTATTGCAGCACTCTTTTCTGTTGATTTGTCATAAATAATTGTAAAATGCTCAGTTCTAACTTCCATAACTGTAGAATCTGAGTCAGCAGAATCTGAGCCCGCAGCAAAGATAGCCCCAAAGGCAACTATCATAAGAAAAAATACAAGTATAAAACGCTTATGAGCCATTATTTCCCTCCAAGCTTAATTTCAAATTTTTAGCAACTCACTCTTGATATCGTATTCAAGAGCCTTTTTGACTAGTGCTTCTGCACTGGAAATTTCAGAGTCAATTTGTTTAAAGAAATCATCTATTTCTGCGTTAGATCCTTCAGTAGCCAAAAGTAAGGCCTTCCTGCACAGGTCTGAAATATTCACCACGTACTCCTTGGCCGCTTTAACATCCTTGTCCTCTTTATCATCATAAAGATACGCAGTAAAAAGTCTCAAAATCGATTTCTGAACGCTTGTAATCTTTGCAAGCATCAAAACCGGCTTCTTGGATTGAATTGAAAAATTCTTTGCCTTCAAAAGCATCTGAAAATCAAAACAGAGTTTACGAAGTTTATCAAATCTTTTCAGCACATGTTTAAGAACATTGGAGCCAACTCCTACTTTGGTAGCAATAATGAGAACAATCAAATAAGCCAAAACCCAAAGGCAACAGGTAGAAATCATCTTTTCAAATGCACTCATCTCAATCCTCCTTCCTGTAGCTGACCGTCAGCTGTGGATATGGAATCTCCACCTTATTTGCAAACAAGGCCAAATAAAGCTGCTCATTCAAATCCCACGTCACTGGCCAATAATCAGAATTTCTGCACCAAACCTTTACATCATAATGAACTGCAGAATCTCCAGTAAAGTTATATCTTGCAGAAGGGGCTGGGTCTGAACATACCAGAGGATGCGAACTTGCCACCTTCAACAGAATTTTTTGGACGGCCGCGTAATCTGCATCATAGTCCACCTCAACCGGAATAACCACACGTCTGAACTCGTTAACCGAATAATTCACAATACTTGAGCCAAAAACCTTGGAGTTTGGAATCATTATCTTCTTGTTATCCGGAGTAGAAAGTACCGTGTGCATCAAAGTTAGCTCTTTCACCGTCCCGCCAACTCCATCAATCTCCACGTAATCGTTTTCCTTAAACGGATGCGTCGTCACCAGCATAAGCCCATTAGCCACGCTTCCAATCAAATCCTTCACACTTATCCCAATAGCCAGCGTCAACGCAGATATAGCACTCACAAACCCCGATAGCGGCACACCCAAAGCCGATAAGCAATATAAAATCAAGCACAAATAGAGTGCGTACTTAACAATAGCAAGAATAAAATTCACAAGTGCTGTATCAATATTGCAAGCCAAAACCCCCAGTTTGACAATTTTGAGGATGTTTTTAATTATCAATACACCAAAGAATAAAGCAACAATAGCTGTGACTAAATTAAACCCAGAATTTTCAAAATAATAAAGGATTGTACTAGTAAACTCCTGTATAAGAGATTGCACCAATTCACCTCCACTCATCTATTTTCATTTAAAAGATTGTTTTGTTTCATTTTTAAATCAGATATAGATTTAAGTTCCGCATCAACCTTTTGCTGAAGCTCAGCTTTTTGATTCTCAATTGCCATAATCTGGCTATTTAAATGATTCATTTGTTCTGAAAGCTGTGAAAGTTTCATTTCATGAATCTCAATATCCTGTTGCATAACAAAATGTTCAAGTTCAAGTTTTTGTTTTGCAATAACTCTTTCTTGTGCATCAATTTGCATACAAGCTTGTAAAAGTTCTTGAGGGGCATCCTTATCAAGCCAATAATCCATGCCTTCAGCTAGAATTTTTCCATATTCGGTAAACTTTTCAATCAAGTTATTCATAATATGGCGTTCTTCAGACTGTAAAGCTTTAAGCCTACGCCCTTCTTCCCCATATGCGCCCATACTGACCAAAGACCCTTGGGCTTCATCCACCATAGTCTTTTGATCCTTGAGATTGCTCTTATAGTTGCGCTTCATATAGCGGATATCTTCCATCTCAGCAAGAATTTCTCCGGCTCTTTCACCTGGGATTTCTCTAAAATTACCAGAGTCGTAAATCTTTTTTCCTGTCTGAGCAAAAACCACATCAACACTATTTTTTAACTTTTGAAGTCTCTTTTCATAAAATGGGCCCATAAATCTAGACTCAGGACCAACTTGTTTGATTTTTTCTTCCAGTTCTGAAACTTTCTTTTCATAATCCCTCATTGGTGAAAGATATCTTTGAAGTCTTTCAGGAAGTTTTCCGGCGGCGTCAAGTTCAATAGCAACTGCACCAAGCATGGAAATCAAAACTTCATACCTAGAATCTAGATTTCTCATTGAAAGTTTTGTCTTCTCCATTTGGGCGCCACCAGAAGACATATCATTCATAGCGTTTTGCAAAGCGTTAATCTTAGCATCTATGTCATCTTTTTGGTTAACAATTACGCAAAGCTCTTCATACGCACTCTGACTTGGCTTGTAATTAATTGCCTCATGCCATTGTGCGGCAACGCTACCAAGGCTTTTGTGTAAATCAGAGAGGACAGTCTGGGATTTCTCTATCTCTTTTGAAAGAGCTTCAATTTCAGAATTTAGACCTGACATAAAACAAATTGTAACATATCTGAAAAAAACAGTCTGCAAATAAAATGCAAAATGCTGTATACTTGTGCGGACACTTCACAAAAAAGACTTCATAAAGGAGCAGATTTTAAAATGGCAGAATCCATTGCAGATATCAGAGGACAAAAAATTAAAGAGCTTGTCAAAGAAATGCAGCTCTACAACAATCCTCAAGAAATTGAAGAAATGAGAAAAGTTATCAAGAAAAATGTCCCCTTCCTAATGAGGGGCAATCTCTTAGCTTATCTCTACATCACTCGTCGCGGAACTACAACAGAAGACGCAAAACCAGCTAGAGCTCAGAAACCACAGGCAAAGACCTTGGATAATACTGTTTCTTTCTACGTTAGTGTTGGAAAGGCAAGCAAAAGTTCTCCAAAAGAGCTTGCTGAGTTTATCTGTGAGAAGGCAAACATTTCTAACGACAGCATAGTAGCAATAGCCTATAAGCAGAACTATTCTTTTGTTCATATCAAGAAAGAAGCTTCTGAGGGCGTCATTGATGCTGTTAACGGTCAGCTTTACAAGGGTCGCAAAGTAAAGATGAACTTTAGCAAAGAAAAGGATGCTGAATAAGTGAAAATTAAATGCACAACAGTTGGTATCATTGGTACCAACTGCTACCTTGTTGAAAAAGATGGGTTCTCTGCAGTAATTGATCCTGGGGAGAACCCTGATTTTATTGTCAAAGCTATTAAAGAAAATCTACCTTCCGGTCCAACTCATATCATCTTAACCCATACCCATTTTGACCATGTTGGAGCCTTAGGAGAACTTCATAAACTTTATCCTAATGCAGTAATTGCAGTCAGTGAACATGCAACCTTTTCTACTGAAAGCATAAAAAAACAGGCAAAAGCTCTTTTAAAAGACCTTTATACTTCCACCTGTTTTAGCAAAGACAATTTTGAAATTCCTGAACCTAACTTACTACTTAAAGACAACGATATGATTGGCCCCTTTAAGGTGCTTTACACCCCGGGACATACCTCAGATAGCATTTGCCTATACTCCCAAACAGACAACCTTATTTTCTCGGGCGATACCCTATTTTGCGGTTCTTATGGAAGAACTGACCTTGGAGGCTCATATCAGGACATCAAAGCCTCTCTTTTCAGACTTTTTAAACTTCCCCCTTACACCCTAGTTCTTCCCGGTCATGGAGAATCTACTTCCATAGAAGATGAGCAACAACTCATCTTTGTAATATAATATTGTTGAACTGTTTATATAAAAGTTTTATCCTCAAAACATGAAAATTATTCTTGCAAGTTCCAATGAACATAAGAAAAAAGAAATTGAACAACTTCTAGTTGGTCATGAGATTTTTTTGCCAAAAGATTTAGGGCTGGACTTTGACTGTGTAGAAGACGGCCAAACCTTTATTGAAAATGCCTTGATTAAGGCAAAAGCTCTGCGCAAAGTCCTAAAAGCCCCTGCAGCTTATGCGGTTTTGGCAGATGATTCTGGCTTGATAGTTGATGCCCTGCCAGGCCAGCTAGGGGTTAAGACTGCCCGCTTTGGCTCAAAAGATGGCGTAACCCTGTTACAACCACAGGAAAAAAACCAATTGTTGCTTTCAAAACTTATCGGGTTAAAAGAAGCAGAGCGGGCAGCCAGATTTGTCTGTGCAATGGTGTTGATTAAGGATGACTGGACAACTTATTGCGTACAAGAGGCTACGGAAGGCAGGATTTTGAAGAGCCCTGTTGGAGAGCATGGCTTTGGCTATGATCCAGTTTTCTACTGCAATGAGGCTCAAAGTCCAATGGCACTTTTGGATGATGAAGGGAAAAATAGCTGCAGTCACAGAGGAAAGGCTGCAAGGTCAATATTAAAGCTAATTGGTTAATTGGGAGATAGTTAATGAGCACAATTTCATCCATTACTACGGTTTTGTCTTATGTATTTTTTACCATAGGGCTTTGGAATATCTTTAAAAAATGTGGCGTAGAAAAAAAATGGGCTCTAGTTCCTGTTGCCAGAATCTGCAAGATTGCACAATGTGCAGACATTGATGAAATTGAGTTAAAATGGTTCATTTCTGAGCTTATTACAAAGATTTTAATAAACTTAGGGGAAGCTGGAGAGCTCTTTGGCTTTTCTGAGTTCTTTACAAATATCGTAAATATTATCACCCTTCCACTTCTAATTTGCACTATAGCTTTTAGATGTAAGGGCTATTATGCGCTGAGTAAGACCTTCCAGGTTAAAAGAAAAAAGCTTTGGACTCTTCTTTGTGTAACTTTCCCGGGCATTGCAGTAATAATATGGGGCCTTTGTGATAAGTATCAGCCTATCAAAAAGGAAGAGGAAGAAGAAAAGGTTGAAGTTGCTATTTCTTCAGAGAAAGAAGCTGAAATCTTGAAAGAAGGACTTACCATCAACCTTGAAGAAAGAACTGTAAAAAAGTTCTTAGGCCAGCGCAAATGTCTACTTAGAAATATCCACATGAACATTGAGCCTGGCAGGATGATTCTTCTTTTGGGAGGCTCAGGTGCAGGTAAAACCACCTTCTTGAATGCTGTAACCGGCTATGAGATGGCAAAAGCCAAGATGTATCTCAACGGTCACGATATCTATAAAGAGTTTGAGACTATAAAGCATGACATTGGCTTTGTTCCACAACAGGATCTTATCCGTTATAACGATACCGTCAAAAACACCGTTTATGACTTTGCAAAGCTTAGACTTCCTACCAACGTAAAGAAAGAAGAGCTTAACAAAAGCGTTGATGAAGCCCTTAATATTTTTGGTCTTCAGCCAGTGCAAGATAACATGGTAGCTAAGCAGTCTGGAGGACAGAAAAAGAGGACCTCAATTTCAATGGAGTTTGTAACAAGTCCTTCTCTTTTCATTTTGGATGAACCAGATTCTGGACTTGATGGAGTTCTTGCCCTTGATTTGATGAAACGCCTACACGATATTGCAAAAACTGGAAAGATTGTCATAGTAATCACCCACTCTCCAGATAGAGCTCTTGAATTCTTTGATGATGTAATTGTTCTTGCAAAGGACAAGGCTAAGACAGGAAGACTGGTGTTCTACGGTCCAGTTGAACAGGCCAAGCAGTTCTTTGGAAAAGACAAAATGGAAGACGTAATTAAGATGATTAACCGCAAGGAAGAAGGCGGTGAAGGTCTTGCTGACGAGTTAATTGAACGTTTTGAAAGCGGGAGGGAGACCAAATGACAAAGATGAATTTAAAGAAATACAGAGGCTGGATTAGACAAGTCCCAATTTATGTTCGTAAGTTTTTCAGAATGTTTATCAACATTGGAGACTGGAAGGTCATTGCCATGGCAGCTCTCATTGCTGGACTTGTTTCCTACGTCATAAAAGGCTCGTTTGGAATCAACATGGAAGGAACGCTAAAAGGCTCCCTTGCTCTGTCTTGTATTTGTATTTGGAACGGTTTTTTTAATTCAGTTCAAGTCATTTGTAGAGAGAGAGCCATCATCAAAAGAGAACATAGATGTGGAATGTCTTTGAGGTCCTATATTGTGGCTCATTTGATTTACCAAGCCTTTTTATGTCTTTGCCAGGCTGTGATTACCACTGCGGTTCTTTATGCCACTGGAATAAAATTGCCAGTTACTGGAACGGTATTCCCATTTCTTGCAGTAGATCTACTGATAAGCTTGTTCCTTATCACCTTCTCTGCTGACATGCTAGCTCTTTTAATCTCTGCAATTTCAAAGACTACAACCGCTGCAATGACCATCATGCCGTTTGTTCTGATTTTTGAGTTGCTGTTCTCAGGTGCAGTATTTGCCTTGCCAGATGGAATTGCAACCCTCGTTTCTTACTTTACTATTGCACGAGTTGGAATGTGCGCCCTGTGTGCAGTTGCCGGCTACAATGCACTTCCTTCAGTATCGGTCTGGAAGATGTTAAAGCAGCTTGAGGGAGCAGAATACGAGGGTGGAATGCCAATTCAGAGCGTTACAACCAGCATTGAAGCAGACAACAAAGTTGAAGAGTTCTGTCTCAAAATGGGAGAGCTCAGCCAGAATTTGGAATATGAAACCTCGGTGGACAACATCACTACCATGTGGCAAGTCCTTCTGGTTTTTGCTTTCATTTTCTCCCTCGTTGCTCTTTTGAGTCTCTCTGGCATTGATAAGGATAAGCGCTAAATTATTTTAGGCCGTTGGAGAGTTTAGCGTTTTTCTGATTTGGATTTACATTCTACGCACAAGAGGGCGTATGGGATGGCGCGAAGTCTCTCTTCTGGGATTTTCTTACCACAGACGGCGCAAATACCATATTTGCCATTACGAACTCTAATTAGTGCTTGGTCAACAGCATTGAGGCGGCCTGCATCCATTTTACTGATGGCTTCCATCTTTTTGGAGGCCATGTCATCACAGGCAAGGTCTACACTATCTCTTCCCCCAGTTGGTCCAACAAGGGTTCTAAAATCATCATCAGATTTTGCAATCTTTCGTAGAAGCTCAAGTCTCATATTTAAGAGCTTTTCTTCCATTTCTTTCTCAAAAGGGGTCATTTCATAAGCCATGATATAACACCTCCCCAAAACATTTATAGGAACATAATATGCATATGAAATATGCCTGCCGTCAAGCAAAAAAAATTTTTTTGAAGAAAAGCGTTTCTAGAGCAACAAAAGAGTAGCGCCAAAGAGAGCAGCAACCTCGCAGGTTTCACACATTGCACCTAGGACATCGCCAGTTATTCCTCCAATTTTCTTATTGGAGAGCAGCAGAAGAAGAAGGCAGTTGAGGAAGGAAAACCCAAAAGAACTAAGTAAGATTTTGACAGGGAAATCAAGATAATAAACAAGAAGAAAACCGCAAAGAGCTGTAAACAACAAAGTAGCAACAGTATGTTTTGCTTTGGCATTGTAAACAAGATTATAAGACAGGCCCTGAGGTTTTGCATATTTTGAAATAGTGCAAGTAAATACCACAAGAGTTCTACTAACCAGACAAGACCAAATTAAGGCAATAAAATAATGGCTGTCAATAACATAAAAAGCAAGTATGCCTTTTAACAGTAGGCAAAGCGTAATTGCAATAACGCCAAAACTTCCAGTTCTAGAATCCTTCATGATTTCAAGTCGGCGTTCTATAGTCCAGCCTCCGCCAAAGCCATCGGCTGTATCGGCTAGGCCATCTAGGTGAAAGCCTCGGGTTATGAAGGCCATGTAGGCGGGCCAGAGGAAGCCCAAAAGGAGGGCCGCGGTGGAGGGCAAAAGGTACAAGATAGCAATAAAGATGGAGCTAATTACAAGTCCTACAAGAGGATAGAAGTACAGCTGAGTGGATTGACAGCGGGCATCCGGGCCAGGAGCGGGAAGGATGGTCAGCGTTCTGAAGGCTTGAGCTAAACCAAGTCCTGGTTTTGAGTTAGGTTCAGATTTCAACAGAGGGCCTCCCCTTTTAGGTACATTGGGATTCCGCAGACGGTGAAAACTACGTTTGTGGCAAGAGCGGCAACCTTCTGGTTTATAATGCCGGCTAGGTCTCTAAAGCGCCTTGAAAGCTCGTTATCTGGCACAATTCCAAGGCCGGTTTCGTTGGTGACTAGAATCAAATTGCAATCAGTTGCTTTCAAAGTTGTTATGGCGTTGTAGAGTTTTTCAAGTTCCTCTTGGCGGTTATAGTAGAGTAAATTGCTGGTCCAAATGGTCAGGCAATCCACCAAAATCACCCCGCTATTATTCAGTTGTGAAAGGGCCTGGTTAATTGCACTTCCAAGTTCAATTGGCTCTTCAATTGTTGTAAAAGCATCTTTTCTCCGGTCCTGATGGGCTTTAATTCTAGCGCGCATTTCATCATCAAAAGCTTGGGCCGTGGCAATGTAAACCCGTTTTGTTGGTGCGAAGGTGCTGGAAGAGGCCACCATGGAGGAGGTCACCCCAGAAGAGGCCACCCCGTCCTGAGTCCAACTCAGGGCAAGCTTTTCAGCAAACGTACTTTTACCACTTCTGGCGCCACCTGTGACTAAGACTATCTTTCCCATTAGAAGACCTCCAGAGAATGCAAAACTTCAAGACTGCTCTCAAGATCACTTTGAGAGAAGATTTCTAGAGTTACTACAATTGGGATTCTACAATACTGGCTTAGAATAAAGAAGAACTCTTTAAGCTGTTTTTTATCATGGACGGCTAAGCTTTGATGATCTTTTAATCCTGTCACCCCGTGAAGATGAATAATTCTAGTATAAGGCAACAGAGCTTTGACATACTCTGGACTATAAAGCCCATTAAGCCAAAGATGGCCAACATCTAAAGTAATTGAAAAGCCCTTTTCAAGAAGGAAAGGAACAAGAGGCATGAGATCATAGCTTAACGTTTCTATACAAATTAAATTAGGCTTTACATCAGAAGGAAGGCGCATTTTAAGCTCTTCCAGGCTTTTTTTCACCTGTTCTGTCCATTTTGGGACATTATTTGATGGTTCAAGACAAGGAGTATTGTCCTCATTTCTGTAACGCTCAGGCTCTAAATGGACAATAAAGCCATGCACATTTAAAACCTTAGTTCTCTCTATGAACTTAATCCAAGTATCAACAGCATGAAGGCGCTGTGCTTCATCAAAGGAGCCCGCCTTCACATCATAGGGAAGATGGACGGTGTAGCTTGTACCATACTGCTCAGTACAGGCTTTAAGACCAGCTAAGACCTCAGCATTTGGAAGATTTGTAATATCCCCACTTTCAAATAAAACCAACTCCACATCATCCACTTTGTCTTTTAAGAAATCTAGGTTTGGCAGGATATCGGCTGGAAGAATATAGCTAGAAGTTCCAAGAGCAAAGGGAAGTTTTTTCTCGCAAGGTTTGCAGGAAACGCCCGTTTCCGTAAAAGCTTTAAGATTATTAAAAATTGTAAGACTTTCTTGGATAAAAGGCACAGAAGCCAAAGCTCCGGTTCCCTCTCCAAGATGCATTTTCAAATCCAAAATAGGCTTTAGTCCAAGATAGTCTAACAATAATTTGTGAGGTTCCTCCCCCGTGTAGTGACAACACAAAACAGAAGCCTGACTGCCGGGAAACAAAACTGATGCAATTAAAACAGCAACGGTGGTAAGAAAACCATCATTTAGAATCAATAGATTCTGCTTATGAGCTTCAGCAACAATTCCAGCTAGATAGATAAACTCAAAGCCGCCAAACTTAAGCACAAGCTCTAAAGGCTCAGCCTCTGGATTGTGAGCTTTAAAACTCTCAACTGCAGTTCTTACAAATTGAAGTTTATGCTGCATAACTTCATCTGTTGCAGAGCCACGGGGAAGGCAGTTAGAAGCATCCATCTTACAAAGAGCACTCATTAGAGCTCCAGCTGTGGTAGTATTTCCTATTCCCATTTCTCCTAAAATAATGCAGTTGCAACCTTGAGCAGCTAGGCTCTGGACCTTCTTGCGCCCAGCCTCAATTAAAAATTCAAGCTCAGAAAGCTCCAAAGCAGGAGCTTTGGTAAAATCAGAGGTACTGCAACGAGTCTTACATTTTTCCACCCTTATCCAAGGCAAGGAAGGTTCAAGAGAAGTAGCTACATCAGAAATTAAGCCCACATCAACAAGATTTAAGCTTACACCATTGTGTTCGCAAAGTACGGCGCAGGTTCCATTTCCAGAGGCAAACAGCCTGAACATTTGAGCCGATACTTCTTGTTTACTACAGGTCACACCGCAGTTGGCAATCCCATGATCAGAGGCAGCCAAAACCAAGGTAGGACGGTTTAACTGAGGCTTAAGAGTATTTAAGATTTTGCACACTTCAATGGCGCAATCTTCAAGTACACCCAAAGAATTTTGCACTTTAGTTTGACTTTGGGCTATTCTTTTAGCTTGACGCTCAACCGATGAAATCATTTTTTATTCATGTCTTCAGGAAACAAGATATCGCCTTCATAGCGCTCAGGTTCCACGTCACCATCAGTTTTTACATGCTTCTTTTTGTGTTTAGTTTTGCCCTGAAGTTCTGTATTAAAAGAATGACCAGAGCTTATCAACATGGCAATTGGTTTAGTCTCATCCATGTTGGCAAAAACAATCTGAAGAACACTCAAAAGAGGAACCGCAAGGAACATTCCTACAATGCCCCAGACGTAGCCAAACACACTCAAAGCAACAAGGATAACAAACGGACTGAGGTTAAGCTGGTTTCCCTGAAGTTTTGGATCTATAAAGTTTCCAATGATGTTTTCAGTCATTATTGTCCCTGCAGCAACAATAAGAATTGGAGTCCAGTTTGGTAGGAACTGAATCACAGCCATAAAGATGGTCACAACGGTAATAACAATACTTCCAATTGTTGGGATAAAGTTCAAAACTGTTGCTAGAACGCCCCAAAGGAAGGCAAAATCAAGACCAACAGATCTTGCAACAATATAGAACATTGCGCCAGTAATTACACTGACTACAGTTTTTATACCAATGTACTTTGAAACCTGTTTGTTGATTCTGTCCCACATTTTTTGGACTTTTTCATCTTTTTCAGGGTCTAGTTTTTCATCCTGATAGGAGTAATCGGCTACAGTTAGAGCAGCCTTTCTTTGCATTTTACGGTTATAGCTAACCACGTAAGAAAGTTTAGGAATAAGAGTATGACGTTCCAGCAAAAGGAATACTGTCATAATGATTGTAACAAGGGCATTACTAATAATTCCCATTGCAGAGCTTGAAACAGACTTAAGCATTGGCATTACAACCCCGCCAACCCAGTCAATCTGAATCAAGTTAAAAATAGAAAAGTCCTCAGGAAGATCCACCCACTTACTTACAAGATTTTGAACAAAGACATCTAAATCATCCAGTTTTGATGCATAGCTTGGAACTTTACGCACAAGGATATCAACGGTATAAAACACAAACAAAACAAAGACCACAATGAGAACAACAATCAAAAGAACCGCAAATATTGTTGCAAGCCAACTTGGGAATTTTGCTTTTTCCAGTGCATTCACAAAGGGAAGAACTAAAATGAAGATAAAAATAGAAAGAAGCAAAGTTATGCTAACCTCACCGGTTACCTTGCAAACCGCCATAACGGCAATTATGAGAAGCAAACTAAGCAGAGTTCTGACATGCTTAAGGTTTTTAGCCATTTTATTTTGTGTTTCATTCATGTTTTGATTCATAGTGACAGAATAACGCACCTTGGAAAAACTCTCAATATGACGTACTATTACAATATGAATCTTAATCAAGTAGAAATCATTTTATGTGATACACAAGACGGTGCAAACATTGGAAGTGTATGCAGAGCCATGAAAACCATGGGACTCACGCACCTCACGCTTGTAACAGATAGAATTTATGATGAAGACCGGGTGAGAACCCTTGCCCTTCATGCCTATGACCTTTATGAAAACAGAAAAGAATTTCAAGAGCTTGGAGACGCAGTTGCAGACAGTGTCCTTTCAGTTGCAGCCACTAGGCGCGTAGGAAAAGGAAGAAAAACTAGCCGGGTTTCCCCAGAAGAGCTTGCAGAGCGCATTGCAAACACCACCTCCCCTGACGGCAAGGTCTCAATTGTTTTTGGTTGCGAGTCCAACGGACTGTCAGACGAGCAGGTACGTCAATGCTCCATGGTGGTGACAATCCCAACCAGCGACGCCTTCCCTTCCCTAAATCTCTCCCAGGCAGTTCAAATCATAGCCTACAGTCTCTTTCACAAACTCAACGCCTACGCCAGCGCACCAGGAAGTAACATAGTTCCCGCCTCCCGCATTGCACAGGCGGTAGATTCCTGTAAAACTGCTCTTGAAGAAGTTGGCTACTTCAAAAACGACGAAGAACGGGCCTTTACCGGCGAATTTATGGGCTCTGTTCTTGCCCGCGCTGCCCTAACAGAAGGCGAAATCAAACGAATAGAAAAAATATTCACCAAGACAAGTAAGATTGCTATTCACGCAGTCCCAAAGGAGGCAAAAAATGAAAAGTAAGGTTTATTTCACTGATTTCAGAACCTACAGCCGGATTTCTCTCATCAAAAAGTTTGAGAATCTCATCAAAGAAAGTGAAATGTCCAAGCTAGACTTCACCGACAAATTCGTAGCCATCAAGCTTCACTTTGGCGAGCTGGGCAACTTGGCCTTCCTGCGCCACAACTACGCCAACGCTCTTGCCAACTACATCCAAAGCCGCGGCGGAAAGCCCTTTCTCACCGACTGCAACACGCTTTACACCGGTAGCCGCACCAACGCGCTAGACCACCTCCAGACCGCCTACGCAAACGGTTTTAACCCCGTCAGCTGTCCTTCTGCTCCAGTAATTATAGCCGATGGCCTTAAAGGTACTGATGAGGTAGACCTCCCCGTTCCAGGTGGCTACTACTGTCCAACAGCTAAAATTGGAAGAGCCGTTGCTGACGCAGACATAATTATTTCTTTGTCCCATTTTAAGGGCCACGAAGAAGCTGGCTTTGGAGGGGCCCTGAAGAATATCGGGATGGGGTGTGGCTCTAGAGCTGGCAAGAAGGATATGCATACTTCCGTGCGTCCGGCCTACAAGGAGGATTTGTGCGTGGGTTGTGAGAGTTGCAAGGCTGTTTGCGCGCACGATGTTCAGACTTTTGCGGACGGCAAGATGATTTTTGACGCGGACAAGTGTGCCGGCTGCGGGCGTTGTCTGGAAGTTTGTCCTACTGGAGCGCTGTCCACTGCGCACGGATCTGACGACCTTAGGGTCCTAAACAGAAAGATTGCGGAGTACACCAAGGCGGTCTTGAACGGCAAGCCCAATTATCATATCTCGCTGGTGGTAGATGTCTCGCCGTATTGCGATTGCTATGGCTGTAATGACACCCCTATTGTTCCAGATGTTGGTATGTTTGCAAGCGCTGACCCAGTTGCGCTAGATAAGGCTTGCATTGATGCGGTTAACGCGCAAAAACCTATGGCCCACAGTCATTTGACGGATTCCGATAACCCGTACGACAGAGGTTTGGATAATCTGAGCAACAACCACAAGGTAACAGACTGGCGCGATGCTATCAGATATGCAAAAGAACTTGGTCTTGGCACTGACGAGTACGAGCTTGTTAATCTTGATTAATTTTTGATTTTATAAGGAGATATTTCCATGAAAAAAACAGTTTTAAGAAAATATGCACAGCTTATTGCTAAGTGCGGTATCAATGTTCAAAAAGGTCAGGAAGTTATCATTCAGTGTGATCTAGACCAGCCAGAATTCATTCAGATGCTAGTGGAAGAGTGCTACAAGGCTGGCGCTGAGAAGGTCATTGTTGACTGGTCCTATCAGCCTCTTGCAAAGCTTCATTATAAGTACAGATCCATGAAAACTCTCACAACACTGGAAAAGTGGGAGCATGAGAAATGGCAGCACTATGTTGATAAGATTCCATGCAGAATTTACATTGAATCGGAAGACCCAGATGGTCTTAAAGGCATTAACCAAAAGAAGATGTCTGAAGCTAGACGCAAGCTCTATCCTCAAATCAAAAAGTACAGAGACCAGCTTGAAAACAAGTATCAGTGGTGTATTGCAGCGGTTCCTGGTGAAGCATGGGCAAAAAAGCTCTTCCCTAACCTTTCAAAGAAGCAGGCAGTTGAAAAACTCTGGGAAGCAATTCTCTACACCAGTCGCGTAACAGAAGATCCAATTCAGGCTTGGGCAGATCATAACGCAGACCTTAAAAAACACTGCGATTACATCAACAGCCTTGGGGTGGAAGAGCTTCACTATGAAGCCTCCAACGGCACAGATTTCACTGTTGGCATGATTCCTCAGGCTCAGTTCACCGGTGGTGGCGAGAACAGCCTTCAGAACATCTTCTTCAACCCAAACATTCCTTCTGAGGAGTGTTTCATCTCCCCAATGCGTGGCAAGGCAGATGGTATTGTCTATGCTACAAAACCTCTTAGCTACCAGAGCCAGCTCATTGAAAACTTCTGGATTCGGTTCAAAGACGGAAAGGCTGTTGAGTGGGATGCTGAAAAGAACAAGGATCTCCTTACTCAAATGATTACCATGGATGAAGGTGCTGCCTACCTTGGTGAATGTGCTTTGGTGCCTTATGATTCCCCTATCAGCAACAGCGGACTTTTGTTCTATAATACTCTGTTTGATGAAAATGCCGCCTGCCACCTTGCTTTGGGTGCTGGTTTTGCTGACACCATCAAGGGTTTTGAGAATATGAGCCTTGAGGAGGTCCACAGGCTTGGTGTCAATGACTCCATGATTCACGTGGACTTCATGATTGGTTGCAAAGACCTCAACATCACGGCAAAAACCCGCGACGGAAAGCTTGTCCCAATCTTCAAAGACGGCAACTGGGCTTTTTGATTACATCATATTAACTATGATCTGGTTTTGGACATTTTTGCGATTTTTTTGTCAAAAATGTCCATTGCCACTCTAACTTTCTTAATTGCCAATAGGCCAACGGCATCTGCAAGGAACCAGCCAATGACAATTGACCACCAAATAGCCGTTTCTCCCCAAAATGGAGAAACGGTGTAGGCCAAGAGAACTCGGGTTCCAAGAGAGATGACAGTCAGGACAATGCTCCACTCTGGGCGGCCAATTCCTCGGTAATAGCCATAAAGCAAAAATAGGATTCCAATTCCAACGTAGAAAGCCCCTTCAATTCTAAGATACTCAACGCCAATTCTGATAACTTCAACTTCAGCTTTATCAACAAAGAAGGACATGAGAGTTGGAGCAAAGATGTAAATTCCTAGAGAAAGCACCAAAGAAAATAATATTGAGACCATAAAAGCACCTTTTGTGCCTTTCTTGATTCTGTCCATTTTTCTGCCACCAAGATTCTGACTAATGAAAATTGAGTAAGCAGCGCCAAATTCTTGGCTTGGTGTATATGCAAGAGTGTCTATCTTTACTGCGGCTGCAAAGGAGGCCATGACTGTTGCACCAAAAGAGTTCACTAGTCCCTGAATCATTAAGATTCCAAAGTTCATTATGGATTGTTGGATACTGGTCAAAAATGAATATTTGAAGATGGTTTTTATTCTCTTAGCTTCAAGTTTTCTTTCTGCTTTGTGAGGGATAAGATCTTTGTTGGTTTTCAGAAAATAAATTGTGATTCCAACAGCAGAAACTATCTGAGATAGGACAGTTGCCTCGGCTGCACCTTTGACACCGCGTTTGAAGTTGATGATGAAAACCAGGTCCAGAATAATGTTCAGTAGAGCTGAGATTATTAAAAAATAAAGAGGGGTGGAAGAATCGCCTCTGCTGCGTAAAAGATAGGCAACATAGTTGTATAAAAAAACAAAGAAAATGCCAAAGAAAATGACTTGAATGTATTCGAGCTCTTGAGCAAACAATTCCTCAGGAGTCTGCAATAGCATTAAAATTTCGTCTGTCAACGCATAACAGGCTATTGTTAGGACAATTGCAATTATGGAAAACAGGAGGCTACTGTTGTAGATATCGCGCCTCATTTCCTCAAGTTGTCCCTTGCCATAGGAGTATGAAAAGAGAGCGCCAGAGCCCATGCTAAGGCCTATTAAAAGGGAATTTAGGAAGGTCATGAGCGCATAAGCACTACCTACAGCAGCTAGAGCGTTGGCGCCTAAAAATCGGCCTACTATAAGAGTATCGGCTAGATTATAAGCTTGCTGGAAGAGGTTGCCTAATATGATTGGAAAAGAGAAAAGTAGCATAGAAGAAATAATGCCACCTTCTCTGAGATTCACTTCTTTGCGCATGAAGCCATAATATAATGTAAATTAAAGATAGTGAAGTAAAGCTTGACAGTTCCCAAAATGGGAATTAAACTAATAATTGGAGGCTTGATGCATATAATTTCGAGAAAAACGTTATTGCTATATTGGGCCCAATATCCAGAGACAGAACAACCTTTGAAGTCTTGGTTTGCTGAAACAGGAAAAGCCTCTTGGAATAGTCCTACTGATATTAAAGAAAAATACAGATCTGCAAGTATCTTAAAGAACAACAGGGTTGTTTTTAATATTTGTGGCAATAAATATAGGCTAATTGTTCGTATTAATTACAGTTCTAAAGTTGTTTTCATCAGATTCATTGGAACTCACACTGAATACGACAAAGTTAATGCGGAGGAAGTTTAATGGAATACAATCACTTATTAAAAACAGAAAAAGATTATGAGCAAGCCTTAGCTAGAATAGACGAACTTTTTGATGCAAAGCCTGGCACAAAAGAAGCCGATGAACTTGAGCTCCTTGTTGCTCTTGTAGAACTTTACGAGCAACAGCTTTATCACATAGAACCACCAAATCCAATTGATGCAATAAAATACAGAATGGAGCAAGAAGGACTAAGCAATACTGACATGATTGAATATCTTGGAAGCAAATCAAAAGTTTCTGAAGTGTTTTCAGGAAAAAGAGGCTTGAGTCTAACCATGATTAGAAAACTTTCAACAGGATTAAACATCCCTGCAGATGTTCTAATTAGTTGTCCCGTAAGAGCTAATGTTCAACAGAATCAATGATGCCACCAAAGAGGACATAATCCCCGTCAAAGACAACAAGACTTTGGCCACAGGTGGCAGCTTTAACGGGCGAAAAGAAGGTAGCCTTCACTCTTCCGTCTGCCTCATGGGTAAGGGTGCAAGGCACGGGACTTCCCGTTGAGCGAATCTTTGCCTGAGCTACGAGGCCATCTTCAAAAGAATCGACGCTGACCCAGTTAAGCTGTGCTGCAGTTACAGCTAGGTTGCCGGTGTGTTCTTCATAACCAACCACAACTTCGTTGCGCTGAGGATTTAACTCTAACACATACAACGGACGCGGAGCAGAGACGCCAAGACCCTTGCGCTGGCCAATTGTGTAATTCCAAATACCCTCGTGATAGCCCAAGACCTTCCCTTCCGTGTCTACAATCTTACCCTTGGTTGGCTTTACGTCCAAAAGGTCCGAATAATGGCCACCATAAAAATCCTGACTTTCCGTTTGGTCTGCGGTGTGGAAACCTAGAAGCTGATCTAGGTGTTTTGTCTCTGTCTTTTCCATTGCACCAAGAGGGAAAAGAGTTCCTGCAAGCTGTTTTTGAGAAAGTCTATACAAAAAATAGCTTTGGTCCTTTTTGGGGTCTACACCACGGAGCAAACAGTAGCGGTCGCCCTTCTTCTCTATACGAGCATAATGGCCAGTTGCAAAGTAATCAAACTGGATGCCGGCTTCTCTGGCATAATCTACCATGGCACCAAACTTAATCTTGGGATTGCACCACACACAGGGGTTTGGAGTTCTACCGCTAAGATATTCGTCTCTGAAATTCTTAAGAACAACACTTTCGTAAAGCTTTGAAATATCTAAAACAGTATGCTCTATTCCAAGCTTAGTGCAAATTACTCTAGCCTTTTCAACGTTTTCCACCGAGCTTGGAGAAAAACAGGCAGCTTTGGTTGGATCGCCTGGAAATGGAACGTCTTTATTCCAAAGGGTCATGGTCACCCCGTGAACCTCATAGCCTTTTTCTTTGAGAAGATAAGCAACAACAGAGGAGTCAATTCCTCCGCTCATTCCAACTAGAACTCTTTCCATTTTAGATTCTCCCAGAACACGAACAATGTACTACAACTGTGCCACTTTGCACAGTGGTAACATTTGCAGTAAAATCTAAAAAAAGATGACGAATATGACTAACACAAGTAACGTTTCTAAAAAGATAGTTTTTACAGCACTCTTTGCTGCACTCATAGCCGTTTGTGGATTTATATCAATTCCAATCCCTGGAACGCCAATTCCTATTGTTCTTCAGAATATGTTAACAGTTCTAACCGGTCTTATGTTGGGACCAGTTTGGGGAACCTTGTCCACCGCACTATTTCTTGTAGCCGGAACCCTAGGCCTTCCAATCTTTGCAGGTGGAACTGGTGGAATTGCAAAGCTCATGGGACCTACCGGAGGCTTTCTTTATGGCTATGCTCTTGCAACTCTAATCTCTGGAATGATAGCCCAAAGGCCTGTTTATGGCAAAAAAACTCCACTTTTACGCCTAATTCTGGCTACCGTTTGTAGTTTTGTCATTATGTACATCCCTGGAGTAATTCACTTCATGCGAGTAATGGACAAGACGTTCTCACAAACAATGACCCTTTGCGTTATTCCTTATATTCCAGGGGATGTTGTTAAGATGGTCCTTGCAATTTTGCTTGCTGCAAAACTTAGAATTGTTTCGTCTTGGTATATTTTTACACCAGATGAACACGAGCTTGAACACCTAGATGATGAAAACAAATGAAGAAAGCAAATGATGAACATTGCAATTGAAGTCAATAACATTTCAAAACTCTTTTTAAGTTCAGACGGCAGTAAATTCACCGCTTTGGATAATGTCAGTTTCAAGGTAGAAGAAGGGCAAATAGTTGTCCTTAGCGGGGAAAATGGCTCAGGCAAAAGTGTTTTGATGCAAATTATCGCAAACCTTGAAAAGCCAACAAAAGGTAGCATAAAAACCAGCACAAAAGTTGGACTTGTCTTTCAAGATGCAGACTCTCAAATACTAGGAGAAACCCCATTTGAAGATATCTGCTTTGGGCTTGCAAACCTTGGCATTAAAGGCAAAGCAGCCCAAGAAAGGGCAAATCAAAGCCTCAAAGAAGTAAAGCTTTATGAGAAGAGATACAGCCCTTCCCACTTCCTATCTGGTGGTGAAAAAAGACGCTTAGCTATTGCAGCAATCCTAGCTCTTGGCTTTGAGACAATAATCATGGACGAGCCTTACAGCAATCTTGATTATGCCGGAGTAAAAGAAGTAAACGCATTAATCAGTCAGCTCCACAAAAACGGGAAGACCGTCCTCATTCTCACCCATGAAATTGAAAAGTGCCTAGCTCTTGCAGACCGCTTTATAGTGCTTAAAGCCGGACACCTGCTTTTTGACGGAACAGCAGAGCAAGGCCTGAAAGAAATTGCAAAAAATCCACAGTGGGGAATCAGAAATCCGCTTTCAGCTTATACCACAATTGAAGATTTAATTTGGAAGTAAGGTCAAACGCATGCAAGAAGCCATCTTTTCCTACAACAAGCGAGACAGCCTCCTTCACAAAACCCCAGCAATACTTAAGCTACTTATCCTCTTTTGCGTCCCACTTATCACCTACTTCACCACCCTGTCCTACCACGTTGGCCTTTTTGTCTTAGCCTTCCTGCTAATACTTGTAGCCAAAATCCCGCTTAAAAGCTTTCTTCATGACCTCAAGCCCATAGTCTACTACTGTGCTTTTATCCTGATAATTGACGTGTTAACCCTATTTCTCTTTGACAAAACGCCCATGCCAATAAACGCAGAACTAAATGCAGAACTAGATGCAAGCGCAGTCAGCCCAAATCTTTCCTTTTTCTCTATCTTGCTAGAAAAAGGCAACTTCCTTCTGATGAGCAAACTGATAGTTTCCATGGCCTACACGTCAATCTTCTTTAGGACCACATCACACCTTGAAATGCAACAATCCCTTGAAAAAATTGAGTCATCTATCACTTTTGGGCACTCAAATCTGACTTTTTCCAAAGCCTTTGCCCTATTTTTGAACTTCTTACCTCAGCTCTTTGCAATCTGGAATTCGCTGGATTTAGCCTGGCGCGCAAGAGGCGGCAAGAAAACACCCCGCAAGATTATAGCCCTCCTGCCAGTTTTCATCTCGCTTAGCCTGAGAAAGGCAAACCAGACCCTACTATCTCTCAAAAACCGATGCCTTTAAGAATTTACTGACTTCCATAGGGATATCGTACAAAGAGCAGTTCAACTTGCCATTTAACCATTGAGTATAAAGAGAAACCAGCCCACCTGCAAAAAAGAGAACATTAATATGGAACGTCTTGGATTGACGCACTTCAAGAGGAATAGAGGCATCCTGTTCCATGTAGTTAACAAAAATCGACTTAAGTTTTTCAATAAATAGACTAGACTCAGGAGTTGAAGCAAGAGTCTTGTAATAATCGGGATCTTCAGAGAGGAAGATGCTGACTTGAAGTAAAAGTGGCGTTGGGTTAGAGAAGAAGTTTTCAAGCTTAAAGCCACTTAGCACCTTCATGAGCTTATCTATGACCTCTTGCTCAATTTCATCAATCAAATCCTTCAAACAAGTGTAGTGAGCATAGAAAGTTGCCCTGTTAATATTAGCCTCAGTTACAATGTCAGTAATTGTGATTTTGTCTACAGGCTTTGTTTTAATAAGACTAACAAAAGCTTGTCTAATTAAACGTTTGGAACGTAAAGCATTTTTATTCATTTTAGTAACGACCACAATAAACAAAGTTCAATTTTCGCGAAAAATACGAACGCAAACAAAAGTACAACAAGTGTCGTTTAAAAATCAAGTGTTGGAGTTAAATAAATTGCAAAATTTCTAACAGAAGATACACAACTTCAATCATCATATAAAATTATAATTTTTTCCAACAAAATTCCATCACCTGTTGGTTTTTAAACATTATAACTAAATTTTGTTTATTTCACAGAAAAGTTGTTGCTAAAAAAAGCTTTTATTAGTAATTTTCTGACGGTATACGGAGGGGCTTTTATGAAAAGCAAAAAACTCACATCTGTGATAATGTATATTGTACTTTTTATTGTGTTCATTGCACTCTTTCTTGTTTTAAGATGGTTCTATTCCACCCGTACAGAAGACACCTATGAAAGACCAACTTCTCCAGTTGAAGTAACAACTCCGGAAGTTAGAACTCTGACCAAAGAAATTACATTGTCCTCATATGTATCGGCGGATTCCACAATTCCTGTCACAGCTTATCTGGATGGCACGCTCATTGAATATTATGTCCAAGAAGGCGACTACGTAAAGGAAGGAGATGTCATTGCAAAGATTGACCCAGAGCCCTATGAGCTTCAAAGACAACAGGCAGAAGCAGCCTACACAGCCTATCAAAGCTCCTTTGAAAGAGTTGAAAAACTCTATAAGAATGAAAGTGCCTCAAAGCAGGATTATGATACCGTCAAGGCCCAAAGAGACGCCTATAAAGCACAACTGGAACTTGCAGAACTTCAAGTTTCCTATACCGATGTAACAGCAAAAACCAACGGAACAATACTAAAAACCATTCTAAGTAAAGGTAGCACCGCCTCCCAGGGAACTCCGGTTGCGACAATTGCAGATTTAACCAACCTCACAGTTGACCTAAATCTTGGAGAGCAGTACTATGCCCTATTCGCGGACGCTTATAACAATGCAGACTACAAGATTACCGTAACTCGTCCGGCTACCACCTATTCAGAAGAGAAAACCACAACGGCCACCATCAAAGCCGTCTCCCCTTACATTGACTCCACAAGTAAGAATTTTAAGCTTTATCTCAAACTTGACGACCCAACCTACTTCAACCCTGGAATGTTTGTTAAGGTCACCATTGAAATAGAGACACAAACCGGCTACTCAATTGAAAAGAGCGCCCTAAAACTGGATAACAGCGCCTACTACGTGCAGGAAAATGAAGACGGCTACACCGCAAAGAGAATTGACCTTTCCAACGCCTTTAGCTCAAGTGAATATGTCATTATACCAGAAGAATATAAAGACGAAAAATTCATCATAAAGGGCCAAAACGATCTCTTTAGCGGTCAGCCAGTAGCCATCACAGACAGCTCTTCAAAGACCAATAATTAAGGAAGCAGCACAATGAAACTAACCCGATACCCTGTTGCACACCCTGTAATTATTGCCATGACGCTCCTAGCTTTGGGAGTCTTTGGACTTATGTGCTTGGCCAACACCAACACAGAGTTCCTTCCCGATATTTCAAACCCAATGGTTTATGTTGTTACCATCTATCCGGGAGCCTCCAGTAAAGATATAGAAGAGACGGTAACAGATGTCTTGGAAGAAGACTTTGTCACCCTTCCAAACTTCAAAAGTATGTCTTCTCAATCCATAAACAGTGCCTCTATCATTTCCATCACCTATCAAGACGGCATTGACCCCTATGATGAGATTGATGAAGTCAGAAACAGAATTGATGATCTAATAGACGACCTTCCAAGTGGAATTCAAGGCAGACCATATGCCCTAGTTGGTGGAACCTCTATGCTTTCAATTGCCTCCTTTGTCATTGAAAGTGAAGACGGAGACATAAATGCTCTTGGTGAATATGTTGAAAATGAAATCAAGCCTCAGCTAACACAAATCTCTGGAGTATCGACAATTACCGTAAACGGAGCAAAAACTCCAACAGTAGATGTAAAGCTAAGAATGGATGATTTAAACAGCAAGGGAATCTCTCCTATTGCCGTTTACCAAATGCTTTCCTACAACAACTACTCAATACCTTTGGATTCTGTCAGCTTTGAAGGCACCTCTATTGATGCTAAGTTTGACTCCACTTACTCCTCGCTTGAAGAAATTGAAGCAATCCCAGTTGGCTATTCGCTAGATGGCGGAATTATTAGACTGGGGGATGTAGCAGATATCGAGCTAGACTATAAAGATGAAGATTACATAGTCACAAAAGACGGCAAAGAAGTTATCAGCGTAGATGTCTGCAAAAGAAGCGACGGAAATACCATTGAGATTACAAACCAAATTAAGGAAATCTTGGCTGAAGAAGAGGCCAAGTACGGTGGCGCTCTCAAGTTCAGTATGATTAGCGATGACTCCACGTTGGTTAATTCGTCGTTGTCTACGGTTATAGAGTCCGGCGTACTGGGCGTTATCATTGCCGTTTTGGTTATCTATATATTCTTAAGCGACTTTAAGGCCACCATCATCATTGGGCTTTCAATTCCGCTTTCCATCTTCTTTACGTTCATTGGAATGCAGTTGATGGGAATTTCAATTAACCTGCTTTCGCTTTCAGGTATTGTTGTTGCCCTTGGTAACATAGTTGGTGCAGCCATCTTGGTCTTGGACCAGGTTTACAGGTACTACCAGGAGACCAAAAACGGCAAAGCGCTTTACAGTGTTAACCAGTCCATCTTCCTTGGAACAGATAACGTCATGGGCTCAGTTTTGGGCTCCGGACTTACCACAATTGTTGTTTTCTTGCCTATTGCAATGATGAGCGGACTAGTTGGTCAGATTCTTAAAGACGTATCCATTACTTTTATGTTCTCACTTGGTGCATCTCTTTTGGTTGCAGTAATTTACATTCCATTCTTAATGAAAAAACTTCTTAAGGAAGATGACAGTGCCCGCACTCCAAAACGTGAAAACATCATTGTTAGAGGACTTAAAAAGGTTGAAATTTGGTATGCCAAAAGCCTTTACTTTGTAGAAAAGCACATTCCTTTCATGCTGGTACTGGCCATTTTGGTTGTAGTTTTGAGCGTTTACATCCTGCCTAACATGGAGTTCACCTTCATTCCTTCAACGGATAACGGAGACTTCTATATTAACGTAGAACTACCTCAAACCTATTCCCTTGAAGAAACCCATCAAACCATGAACAGGATTGAAGAGCTGGTAATTGAGAATGTTCCAGAGCTGAAAACAGACGTAGTTTTCTCGGGAAAAGATATGTCTGTTCTCTCTCAGGCCACCAAAAACAAAGGCGCAATGCACGTAGTTCTCACCAGTGTCAAAGACAGAGACCGCGACATTCACGACATCATTCTTCAAGTCCAAGAGCTCCTTGCATCTAACATTCCAGATGCCACCATCAGCGTCCAAAACGGCGGATTTGATAGACTTGTCAACTTGGTTTCCAACGGCGGAGGTTACGGCCTTATGCTGGTTGGCGAAGACGAAGACGAGCTCTATGAGGCAGCCCAACGCATTGAAGAGCAGCTGAAAACCTACCCAGAAGTCATGACCACCAGCATCAGCGCCACCAACGACATGAAAAGCGCAGTCATCAACGGCACGTACGACTACCTCACCAGCCTAGGCGTACCAGCCCAGGAAGCCGGCCTGACCGCCGCAATCCTCTTCTACGGCACAGACGTGGGCAAATACAGCCAAGAAGGCAGCGACGACCGCTACGACATCCACCTCTATTCCGATATTCAAGACGAAGAACTCACAGCAGACCGGCTCAATGACATAAAGGTCACCTCTCTTGCTGGCGCAACCGTCTCCCTTGCAAATGTCACAACCCTTGATTTGGAAGAAAGCCTTTCCCAAATCAACCATGATGACAGAGCAACTTCCTTGACGGTATCGGCAACACTGACAACAGAAAGTACTGATAGCGTTACCAAGAAAATCAACGCCTATCTTGCAGAAAATCCACTTCCAAGTGGAGTAAGCACCAAAACCAGTGGTCTAGGTGAGATGGTTGAAACCTCACTAACACCAATGATTAAAGCCCTTTTGATAGCAATGTTCCTAGTTTATCTAGTCATGGTTGCCGTCTTTGAGCGCTTTGATCAGCCACTTCTGATTATGCTGCTGTTCCCGTTCTGTATCATTGGTGCAGTTGTAGCCCTTTCAATCTTCAACTCCTCCATGAGTATAGTTTCAATTCTGGGAATTGTTTCCCTCATTGGAATGCTGGTCAATAACGGAATTGTTATTGCAGACTACGCAAACCTTGCCAGAAAGCAGGACCGAGAAAAACTACTGAAAATGAAGGGCGTTGAGTTTGACGAATATACAGAAACCCTGGGCATGCTTTCCATGAAGGAAGAACAAGCAATCCTTGATAGAGAGACTGCAGAAGGATCGGCTTCAAGACTTAGAGCTATCTTGATGACCACGCTGACAACTGTCTTAGGAGTTATTCCTATGGCGGTGGCCAAAGGTGAAGGTGCGGAAATTTACGCTCCACTTGGACAGGTCATCATGGGCGGTCTTGCCACAAGTATGATACTAACTCTATATATCATGCCAACTTACTACTATATGCTTGAAAGAACAAAATTAAAAAGAGTTTATAAAAAGAAAGCTGCTACCACTGGCGTTGCCACAGGTACAGAGGAGGAAAAATAAAATGAAGAATATTAATGGTAAAAATTTAAGAGTTGTAGCCTTGCTACTTGTTTGCGTAGCTTTGCTAGAGCTGACAAGCTGTTCATCGGTCTTTGATTCTGCAATTAGCGGAACAATTAAAGATAGAAGTGCAAGAGAGACCTCTTCTACAACTTCAGGCGGAATTGCAGATGCCATGATCTATGCCTACGACAGCAAAGAGGCTTGGGAAACAGCCTACAATAACTGGGACAAAAAGAGCATCTTCACTGACGTCACAGTGCCTTCAGCCAAATCTGCAACAGACGGCTCCTTCTCCATTTCCTCCCTCAGATGGAAAACCAACAGCCCAGTTTACGGCAAAGACGCAGACTGCTGCACCATCTACCTCCTAGTCTTCCACAAGGACTACGGACTTGTCAAAGTAGAAGGCAGAACCGTCCAGTCCGATAAATCCAACAACTTTGGTATTGTTTACTGCGACAAAGTATCGGCCAGTAAGAACTTAGTTATTAAGTTCAAAGATGTTGACGACAACAGCACAACAGAAACAGGCTCAGACACCACCATAACTGATACAAGTGGTTTCTCCTTCCGTTACAGTTATTGTGATGGCTACAGTCTTGACGGCTCAGACAATGTCTTTGCAACTGTTGACTCAATTACAAACGGCCAGGCTTCAATTACCGTAAAGTACAAGGATGACGGTTCAAATCCTCCAGTAGTAACAGTTTATGACATTCAAACCGGCGATGACTGGAGCTACAGTGGTTCAGATAAAGTTCAAATGACCTACTCACCTTCCAGCAAGACTTACACTTCTAACAGCCTTTATTTCACCAATGACTGGAATACAGTTAGCGTCACAGTAAATCTCAAGGACGGAGCAACTTCCACCAGTGTTTCTGATCCAATTACCTTCAACTGGGAGTACAACAACGGCGAAGGAGAAACAGTAAAATCAGATACCGTCACAGCAACCTCTGGAAGTGCAACAATTAATGTTAAATACAGAAAAGCAATGGATTCAGCTAGCCCCTGTACTTTGAAGCTTACAAAGTTTGATGATCAAGAAGGCGGTGAAGATTATTGGACTTGGACTGAGAGCAAAACAAATGCCAAAGCCAGAACCAATGAAATTACTTTAACCCTTGATGATGACAGCGACAGCCCAAGCGTAGATGTTTACTTTAGAAAGAATTATCTCAGACTTGGCACTGGTATTAGCGGTTATATCTATAATGCTGCTGCAACAGGCGAAGGCTATGGCGACAAGACCGATGACGGTAGAACAGTCTCTCTTTATCTTTACGATGCAGCCACCTCAACAGAGACCAAGATTAAGCAGGACGTTAGAACAAGCCAAAAATCAATAGCCACAAGTAGCACCTCAAGCGTTATCAACCATGGAAGTTACTCTTCCCTTGGTGCCAATGCAGACCTAGAGTTAACCTATGATGATACCGCTGAAGAAGTTTCCTATATCTCAAATCCAATCAACCTTAAAGTTAAGAGAGACGGAACAGAGGTTGGAACTATTGAGCTTACAAGCGAAAACACCAATTATTCTGACTACATCTTCACCGTATAAGTAGAGGCGATAAATGAAAAAGATATGCACTTTAGTGCTTGTTTTACTTCTGTTATGTCCTGTGCTATTTGCTTCTGATGCTACAAACGCAGACAGTGTGAGTAGCACAAGCACAACTCTTGATGTACTTCAAGCCTCTATGAATGGAAATAACGCAGAGCTGAGAAAAGCAAGACAAACCTATGCTCAAAGCCTTTTGGATGTAAAGAATGCGAAAGCAAACTATCAACCAACCATTGACCTAATGCTAACTTCAACCTACATGGCAAATCCACCAGTGGGAAAAACCACCATTGGGGTTGATGAACTTGCCTCCCAGCTTGGCGTTGTAGTTCCAGGCTCCAGCGCTGGTGAATATGTCACCTTGTACAAAGGAATGGAGAATCTTTACTACAATGCAAGCCTTTCCATAACCCAGCCTTTATTTACCTGGGGTAAAATTCCAACAGCGGTAAAACTCTATACCCAAATTGCTGAAATCAGAGCCTTATCCATTGAGGATACCTCAAAACAACTTACTGCTCAGCTAAAGGCCCGGCTTGCAGCTCTGAAATATATGGATCAGATTCTTGAAATCTTGGAAGAAACTAAGCTGGTTGCAGATGAACTTGTAGCAGTAAGCCAAGATGCCTATGAGAACGATATGCTCTTAAAACAGGACGTTATCAAGGCCAAAATTGACGCAATGGAGATTGATGTTACCCGTCAAGAGATTGTAAAAGAATACAAAACCAACTTGCAGGAACTGCGAACAATTACTGCAAATGATAGCCTAGAATCAACTGATATTGAATATTCTCCTAATGAAGAAGAAATTCAGGCCATTGTTGCAATTGATCATGACCAGCTTTATGAGCTGGCTACCCGCTCAAGCAGTGAACCTTTGACCATGCTCAAGAAGCAAACCCAAGCTTTGCAGTTAAAGAAGAAAGTAGCTGAAGATTCTCTTTATTGGAAGCCTGACTTTGCTCTTCAGGTTACTTTAAACTATGGTGGCTCTGCCTTTCCTCTACTTGAAACTAACTGGTACAGAAAGAACGACTATGGTCTATATATAACCTTTGCCATTAAGTCTACCGTTTGGGATGGTGGAGTAAAGCTTAATGATGTTTCCTATGCTCAAAGTGAGATTCTAGGTTCTATTGCAGACTATGATGCTGCAGTTGATAAACTACAATCCGTTGCAGAAGAGAACATCAGCGCTGCAGAGCTTGCAGAAGCTAAAATTGAATATCTAAATTTGAAACTTGAAGAGGCGCAGGACAGACTTGCAATGCTTCAGCTACAAAAAGAAGAAGGCCTTATTTCCAAAACAGATGTTCTTTCTCAGCAAATTACAGTGAATACAACCAGAATGGAAATCATCCAACAGAAGATTTCTCTTGCCTCTGCTGCATATACTCTTGCATATGTTACAGGCATTTTGGAATAAATTTTGGAATATATTTTGGAATATATTCGGGAATATACAGTCAAAATTCCAGTTTTTTGCGTAATTATGCATAATTTTGCAAAATTTTTATGCATTTTTATGCAAAACTAGTTGACCCAAAACTGCAAAATCAATATTGTTCCCTTGAAATTAAAAAACAAGGCTGAGGCAACCTGCTGAAGCCTGAAAAGGAAATGTATATGAAGAAATTAATGATTGCGGTTTTGGTTATTCTTACTGTTGTAGTCCCTTGCTTTGCACAGGCAGCAAGTGAAACAGCTTCAACTGAGAAAGTTTATACAGTAGCAGCTTCCTGCGACTATCCACCACTTGAGTACATTGATGATAATGGAGACATTGTTGGTTATGAGATGGAACTCATCCAGGCTGTTGCAGATGTAATGAATATAAAGATTAATATTGTAAACGTATCGTTTGACGGAATTATTGCTGGAATTCAGAGCAAGCAGTATGACATTGGAGCATCGGGCTTGACCATTAATGAAGAGAGAAAGCAGACTTGCGATTTCACAACTCCAATTTTGCAGTTCTCACTTTCTATCGTCACCAAGAAGGATACAGAGGGCATTTCAAGTGAAGATGACCTTGTAGGAAAGAAGATTGGCGTTCAGCTTGGAACCACCTGCCAGTTTGCTTGTGAAGATGCAGGCCTTGAGGTTAAGACTTATGATGAAGCTCCTTCTGCAGTCTTGGATCTTGCAAACGGCAATTTGGATGCAGTAGTTCTTGACAGCGTTGTTGCAAACGACTTTGTTCTTGCAAATGAAAGCTATGCAGAAGTGCTGAAGGTTGCTGGTTCTTTCCAGAATTCAGATGACATGGGCATGGCTGTTATCAAGGGCAATACACAGCTACTCAACCTCCTGAATGAAGGTATCCAGAAAGTTACAGAATCTGGCAAGCTTGCTGAGATTAAAGCCAAGTACGGTCTTAACTAATTAGTTATCAACTCAGAAAATAAAATGAATAAGAAAGTGTTTAAATTACCCACTCTTCCCAAAACGGAAAGTGAACTCTCGAGGATACGAAAGAAAGTCGTATCCTCGACTCATGCTAAGAAAGAAGATACCGTCATCACCATGACTGATGGCGTACTCATTCCAAAGAAAGGCAACAAGCATTTAGTAACATCTTGGAGATTGACGTTCTACGGTGCTGTTGCTTTACTTTTGTGTCTATGCGTTTTTAAGCCTGAAACCTACTGGAAAATTTTTGTTTACACCATCACCGGTATTCCAACTACCTTTGAATGCACCATCTTCGCAATCCTGGGAGCAGTAGTAATTGGAACTATCACAGGTGTAGGCTCTTCTTCCAAAAACTCAATTGTAAAACAAATCTGTGGCATCTACGTTGAACTCATAAGAGGAATCCCCCTTTTGGTCCAATTGATGTTCTTATATTATGCTTTGGGCTCATTAATTCACATAGAAGGCATTGTAGCGGCCATTGTTGCCCTATCAATTTGCTTTGGCGCCTACATGGGAGAAATCATCCGCGCAGGAATTCAATCTATTCCAAAAGGCCAAAAAGAAGCAGCAACAGCGCTAGGTTTATCCAAGACCCAAGCCTTCTTTTGCGTAATACTTCCACAGACAATTAAAGTAGTCTTACCTGCAATTGGCAACGAATTCATCTCCATGCTCAAGGACTCCTCACTGGTTTCCATCCTTGCGCTTTCCGATATTCTCAAACGTGGCCGTGAATACATTTCCCGCACGTTCCTATCCCTTCAAACCATGCTTGTGGTAGCTCTAATTTACCTCATCCTCACGCTGGTTTTATCTCGCCTAGTTGGCATCATGGAAGAGAGGCTTCACAAAAATGGCTAAAATTGAAATTGTTAACGTATCCAAAGACTTTGAAAACAACGACGGCACCACCCTACACGCAGTCAAAAACGTATCGCTCACCGTCAACGACGGCGAAGTTGTCGTCATCATAGGCCCCTCCGGAAGCGGCAAGTCCACCCTACTACGCACCGTCAACGGCCTAGAAACGGCACAAAGCGGCTCTATTCTCATTGACGGCCAGGACATCATGTCCAAAAACACCGATATCCGTCAAATTCGTGAAGAAGTAGGCATGGTATTCCAATCCTTTAACCTCTTTCCACACCTAACAGTCCTTGAGAACATCACCCTAGCCCCTATCAAGGTCAAGAAGATGAACAAAAAGGATGCAGAAGAAAAAGCTATGGAACTACTCAAAAAGGTAGGCCTTGCAGACAAAGCAGGCCAGAAGCCGGGACAGCTTTCTGGCGGTCAACAGCAACGCGTTGCCATTGTTAGAGCCCTAGCAATGGATCCAAAGGCCATGCTCTTTGACGAACCCACAAGCGCCCTTGACCCTGAAATGATAAAAGAAGTACTTGATGTAATGCTAAGTCTTGCCAAAAGTGGCATGACAATGCTCCTAGTCACTCACGAAATGGGGTTTGCCCGTGCCGCAGCAGACAAGATTGTATTCATGGCAGACGGCCACATCATTGAAACCGGCACTCCTGAGGAAATGTTCACCAACCCCAAAACTCAGCGCTGCCAAGACTTCTTGAAACACATACTTTAAAACACAAACTTTAAACCTTGCTACCGCTGAAGCTTCAACTTTGTAG
>CAVCYP010000006.1:0-50779 GCA_963606545.1 Sphaerochaetaceae bacterium | reverse complement strand
TATTGGACCTACGCAAATCCTAAGCGACCTACGCCACCTAGGGGACCTACGCAAATCCAAGCGAGTAAAAGAACTATTGCCATCTGTTCTATTAAGAATATATCAGCCCACTCCTCCCCTATGGACTTTTTGGCAGTTTTTTAACTTTACTGCCGGAATATCCAGATAAAGCTGAGATCTTAGTATATTTACCGTATACTAAATTTTGCCTCTTCCTAAGAAATTTAGTAGAAAAAGTATACTAAATTTTAAAAGAATGGGCTGTTTTTAGTATACCGTCACAATAGATCCGCTAAGTCATAAGTTAGAGGGAGCTTCGAGCCCACCCTTTTCAAGGCTCACGGGGCTCGCCCTTGCGGTGGCCGGGTAGGCTACCTGCGGGCCGGCTCGCTACAGACGCATTCCTCCCGGGGCGTTTGACTACCGCTCGCTTCAATTCCTTCCAGATATGGCACAAAATGAATGAAGCCAGCTCGTGGCTGGCTTCTTCTTCATTTTGTGAGCCAAAAAAGGGAATTGAACCCTTGACCTGCTCATTACGAGTGAGCTGCTCTACCCCTGAGCTATTTTGGCGTGCAAAGCTAATGTACTTAATTTCAGCATTTCTGTAAATAACCTTGGTGCGTTTCTCTTGTAGGTCACCGCCAACAAAAGCAGCAGCAAAAACAACAAAAACTGCAACAAAAGAAGAAGCCCCCAACTCATGTGGAAAGTCAGGGGCTTCAAGAACAAAAAAAGGAGAGCTATTAGAAGCTATACTTGAGGCGAGTCCCACAAGCTAGGTTATAGTTTGAGGAAGAACTATTAGGATTTGTGGTTATCGCACTAAGTATGGTTAACTCAACACCATTGGCAAGATTTGTTGTTGAGTATAAGGATCCAGATAATTGAGTGTAGTTACCAGAGGTCCAACTATTGGACTGATAAGCAGTTATTGAGGTTCTGTCCGTCAAGGCATAGGAAAGAACTACGGTTAAATCCTGCGTTTCATTGTAGAAGTCTCCCTGGTAAGAAAGATATAAATTCAGAGAGTGACTTTCATAGTCTGTCTCAATGGAAAAGGCTTTGTATAAGTTGGCAACGACTCTAAAGTCATCAGAGGCTCTAAATGCGGTCTCAACTGCCACATTTATATCAAAATATAGATTCATATCCACCAAAGCCGATGCTTGGTGCTGAGAATCCGAATACACATAAGAAAGCCTAATTTCTTTAAGGAAGTCTGCCTGAGGTGAAAACTTAAACAAAGCTCCCACTTTCTCGTATTTAATATCCTCTACAGCTGGAACAAAGGCCAAGTCCAAAGAAGTAGAAGTAAACAAGGGATGAGAAACAGAGACCACCCAGGTATTGTTCTCTACGTCAACACCGGCTTCAACGTTTGAAAGAGTTGAAGAGAAAAGTAAATCTCCGCCTCTGTATAGTTGTCCCATGCCCCAACTGACAGGAGCTTTTCCAGCTACCATTGTCAGTTTTTTATTCTCAAAGGTTGGAACTCTAAAACGGACATAGGCCTTATCTAAGACTATTTTTGTAGTGGAAGCAAATAAGTCCTTGTCTATATCAAAGTGAAACTTAATCTCACTTTTTACAGCCGCTTCACTATAAGAAAGCTGCAAATAAGGATCAAAAGCATAGGCTTCAATAGTTGTAACCTCCTTGGCCACTGAACTATTTTTTGAAGAACTATTTGTAATAATCCAGTTTTCTAGACCAACAAGGGAGGCACCCCCCTTAATGGTTATCTCTGAAGCACTTGCTGCATACAAGGAAGAAGTAGCAAACCCATAAATAAGGGAAACTACGCAAAACAACACAAAACAAGCTAAAACAACTAAACGTCTTGACTTCACCACGAAAGCTCCTCCTTATTAAATTTAGACTCATCAAGAGCCACATTAAAATTCAAATCAGTTATAGTAATATCTGAGTAACTGTTTTTCTTAACAGCATTTATCACTTTAATATGAGTTGGGTACCAAACGCCAGACTGCTGGACAAAATCCAGGTAACTCATTGTTTTCAAGAGCTTTCCACTCTTTGAGTACATCTCAAACTTCACCGGCAAATTGGAATCAACTGCAATGTAGACCTTCTGCAGCTGGTAGGTCTCGCTGGATTTTTTTGCCTCAAGCCGCACCACATAGCACGCCAGTCCATCCACCTCAACGGTAGCCTCTATGGAAGAATTAAAGCGCTTACTGTAGTCATCGTCCCCAGTTAAATCCTCGTAAGAGAAATCGGAACCCAAAAAGCTATTCTTTAATCCGCTAGACGATAATCTTACCACCTCTTCTGCATCTGGATAGTAGATGTAAATATCGTTGTTTAGGCGTAGGATCTTTTGGCCCTTATCTGGACCTTCTGTGACTACTAGGATGGTATCTCCATTGCCCTTTTGGGAAGTTGTAAATACCATGCTGGTGGAACCAAGTCTGTCTGTGTTCACCATGGTCATTGACATTATGGCGCTGTCAAAGTCCATTAACTGTTCCATCTTATCTAAGAGGTCTTGGGCGGACTGCTCTGAAGCAAAAATATTAAAAGCACAGGTTAAAAGAACCAAAACAAGAATAAACTTTTTCATTTAATTTTCCTCCCTAAGAGCATCAGCAATTTCAATGTTCTTCACATGCCTTGTGGCAAAGAGTGCAGCCACAATTGTCACGGCAATCATTATCAAACTGAAAAGCAGCATTCTTCCAAATGACAAGTCTGGATACATCATCTTTGAGAAGCCCCAACCACTTACTTGGTCAGCCCCAAACATGGTGATGTCAATGCCAACAGTACTTGAAAAATGAAAACTGATAAGCCCACAGATAATGGCAGCTATACATCCGAACACGGCTATCAAAGTGGTCTCTTCAATGAATAGGAACCTAATTTTGCCCCTCTGATACCCAATTGTAGCCAAAGTACTGATTTCCTTTTTCCTTTCCATGACTCCCATCATTGTGGTGTTCACAATAAGGGTTGAGGCAATAAAGAAGAACAAAACTTCTACTAATAGCATCATTGCTTTATAGACGTTAATCATCTGATAGGCTACCGATATTTTATGCCAGCTCTTAAGTTCATATTCAGAATCATCTAGAAATTTCTCAAGCTCTTCTGTTACTTCTTCAATTTTACTTTCATCGTAAAGTTCAACTAAAAGCTCAATTGCAGCATCCTCTAGATGTGCTAGTTTAGAGAACCTAGAAGTTGACAGGTAGATGATAGAACCAGTATAGCTAGCGTCCATTGAGTCAATAACTCCAACAATGGTAAAAGAGGCGCCATTGGTTCCAGACTGGGCGGTTCTAGAAATTATTGTTATGCTGTCTCCTACTTTGAGGTCATTGTCACTTAAAAACTTTTGAGAGACCATTACCTCTTTGGCTTGACTGTCCATCAAGCGTCCGTCACTTATTGAAATGCCTTTGCCTACTGTAAAGTTTGAAGTTTCTGGATCAACTACCACCGTCTGAACCGACTTTAGGGATTCGTTGATATAGACAGAAACTGCTACGTTGGAAACTCGTTCTACGTGCTTTACTTGAGCTAATTGCTCAATTTCAGCTACCAATTCCGATGAATTTTCAAGGCTAAATTGAAGTGGCATGACGTCTTCATACTTAGAATAATCGGTTTTGCGGATGCGGATGTGGCCGGTTGAGTGGCGGACGGTGTTGTCAAGCATATCGGTTACCACGCTGTCCATGTAGCCGGCTACAAGCATGACTACAAAGGTCGCAATGAAGACGGCAAAGGCGGTCAGAATTGTTCTTCTTAGGTTGCGCGTTGTGTTTTTTAAAGCTAAACCAAACATTTCAAACCCTCCTTAACATGTTTGCAATCTGGCCTTTTCCAATCCTGGAGACAGGAAAATAAGAGGCTAAAACGGTCAAAGCCACGCCCAAAAGTGGTATTACTACAAACGAGTGAGTTGACCAGGTGGCCTTAAAAATCAGGGAAATCCTGTATCCAATGTCAATGGTGTTACCCTCTACTGCACCTTCCAGATTGATTCCATATTTTGCAAGCGGATAATTAACTGCAGCGCCTAAAATCAAGCCAACTACTGCTCCAACTACGCCAATAATGAAGCCTTCAGACACAAACAACAGCTTAATTGAGCCATTTGAAAAGCCCATTGCCCTGAGCATTGCTGTTTCCTTTCTACGCTCCAAAACGCTCATTACCATTGTGTTTACAATGCCAGCTCCAGCTATGATAAACAAGAAAATCAAGACCAAATAAGAAGAGCCTTTATCTCCATTTAATATAGCCATATAACCTTCATTATCTTCTTCAAAGCTATAGACTTGCACGCCATCAACGCTCTTAAGAAGCTTCTTTATACTTGCAGCAAAACTACTGGAAGCAAGCCCCATTTTACCGTCGCTGATTGCGTACATATTCACACAACCCTCAAGCCCTAGATAAGAGTCCACCTGGTCCAGCGCCATGTAAGCCATAGAGGAATTTACGCTGTAATTTTCAGTGTTAACTATCCCCTTTACCAGAACATCCACGCTTTGCGCATAGCCATCCTTGCCCTCACATTGCAACGTGAGAAGATCGCCAACCTTAAGCCCAAGCTTATCCGCCACACCAGAGCCCACCACAATTGAGTCATCGCCCTCTTCAATCCACGTGCCACTTTCCAGCGAGCTTTCCAGCTGAAACACCTCTTTATCCAAATCCGATACTCCATAGAACAACACGTTAAGAATGCCTTCAAATTCTTTGTCTTCATCATAGAAAACTAGCTCTGCAGTGGTTCTATACCTTGGTGCAAACTTAACTTTGTTGGCCCTAAGGAGGCTTTCTATTTGCTCCCTTTGGGTGCTATCTATTACAAGATCCAACGGATATTTGTCTTTCTCTTCTAGGTACCCGTTTGCATAAATCACAGCTTCCGATGCCTCATAATTGACCATATTCAAATTGGACTGATTGAAAATTCCCATAAGAAGGGCATCAATCACTACAGCTATGAATACGCTTATAGCAATAGCCAGAATTGTGATTATTGTTCTATTTTTATAGCGGAAGATGTTCTTCCAGGCCATTTTTATCATTGTTAACATTTAATGTCCTCTACTACTTGTCCATCATGAAGGGTGATAATTCTCTTTACGTTATTAAGTACTTCCACGTCATGTGACGAATAGATTACGGTAATTCCATACTTCTCATTTAGCTGTTTCATCAGCTGCAAGATGGTCTTACTGTTACTTGAATCCAAATTTGCCGTAGGCTCATCGGCTAGAAGCAAGCTGGGCTTACGCACGATTGCACGTGCAATTGAGACTCTCTGCTGCTGACCGCCGGAAAGCTGGCCCGGCTTTCTGTTGGCAAAGTCTTCAAGGCCAACGTCTTTGAGAGCTTGAAGGGCCGCCTCCCTTGGGTTGGTAAGATTGAGTTTTTCAAGCTGGCTTTTGGTCATTGGCTTGAAGGCAAGTTCAACGTTTTCTAGGGCAGTGAGGACCGGAATGAGGTTGTAGCTTTGAAAGATAAAGCCCATATTGTTCAGTCTAAAGTTTGTCTTTTCCTTTTCAGACATCTTGGCTAAATGATTGTTGTTAAATAAGATATCGCCTTCAGTAATAGAGTCTAGCGTGCCAATAAGGTTAAGCAGAGTGGTCTTTCCGGAGCCACTTGCACCGGCTAGTGCTACAAGCTCGCCGTCCCCTATTGTGATGTTAACGTTGTCAAGCGCAACTACGCTTTCTGCCTGTGTGGTGTAAACCTTCTTCAAGTTAACAGTTTTTATCATATATGGCCTCTTTGGTTAATTGTATCTAGCTTAAGTTAGAGTTCTCTAACTCACGGCCTAACTATATGTTTTTGACCTATTTATGTCAATTAGATTCATCTAACTATAAGCTAAAAAAAGAGGCTCCAAATGGAGCCCCTGAAGGATTAGTCACAAAAGACTATAAATTAAAGACTATAGGTCACACCTGCTGTTATATAAACAGGAATTGAAAGTGAATTTACACTTTCAAGGTAATCTCTATATTCTTTGTTGGTGTTTACAAACTGGATACCAGCTCTTGTTGTTGCTGTAATAGCAAAGCTATTGGAAATGTTGAAAACAAAGCTTTCTTCAAAACCAATGCCAAGAGAAAGATTCTGTTTGTTTCCAAGGAAACAAGAACCTGCAGTCCCCTGAAGACCTGCACCAAATTCCCACTCAAACAGTCCACTTCTTCCAATTGAAAGATTGTAAACAAGACCAAGATAGAAAACAGCGTTTGGATCTCTATCACTTATATCATAAACCTTGTCTGCTTTGTCATTAACATAAATGGTACCTTCACTGTAGGTATTAAGGCCCAACTCAAACTTTACTGCTGAAGAATCAGAAAGGCCATACTGAATAGAACCCGTGATGTTAGCACCCATCTCAATAGCGGTTGCTCTATTTTTATTATCATCATAGGCAAGGTTATCAGAACCAGTTCCTATATCAAGACCAATCTTTGTCTCTCCCTTATATGCAAAGGCACTTGTCATTGCAATAAGAACAATCAAAACAATTGCAAAAACTTTCTTATTCATTATCTAAATCTCCTACTTACAGAGAGTAAGTTACACCAATGTTATTCTGGACACCAATAAGAACGGTTGTTGTCTTGGCAAGCGCTTCTCTATAGGCCTTATTGGAGTTAGCAAAATAAAGAGCAACTTTTGAGTTAATGTTCAGAGCAATTTGCTCATTAAAGTTAAGAACCAAAGCAGAACCAAGACTCATGCCCATAGAAATATTAAACTTTTCAGAACCTAAACTTGGCTTACCCATGATAGCGTCTGCACCAAGCTGTAAGTCAATGGCAAAGAGCTTTCCAATTGGAAGATCATATACAACTGCAGCAGAAACAATTACATTTGCTGTTCTAGAATCAGTTTTTGTAGTAGATGCATCCTTACCAGTTGTAGATCTTACAAACTGAGAGAAAGTGTTAAGTCCAACTTCAGCCTTGACAGATAAACTATCAGTAAGACCATACTGGAAAACACCAGAAGCATAGAAACCACTGTACAAAGTGGCATCTGCAGATGACTCGCCTACCGATTGGCCGTAACCGTCAACACCAGAACCAAGATTAAGACCAACTTTCATCTCTCCGCTATATGCAAAAACACTGGTCATTGCAAGAAGGACAACCAAAACAACTGTCAAAACTTTCTTGTTCATTTAAATTCCTCTTTTAATTAAGATTACTTAGCAGTATATCATAAAGCTCTTCTAAGGTACAAACCCCGTTTAGCCCTAATCTTGTTGCAATCTGAACAACAGAAGGCAAAAACTTCACTTCAGGCTTGTAAAAGACCTCTGAAGGCTTTCCAAAAGCAACCAAACGCCCCTCATTCATAATAGCCACCTGCTTGCAGTAGGTCGCAATGTCGTCCAGGTTATGAGAAACAAGAATAATTGTTTTCCCCTTCTCATTTAAACGCTGCAAAACCTCAAAGAGCTGATTATGCGTTTTAGCATCAAGGCCCGCAGTAGGCTCATCCAAAATCACGACCTCTGGATTCATTGCCAAAATCCCCGCAATAGCCACCCTACGCTTCTCGCCCCCAGAAAGGCACAACGGATCTCTTTGGTAGAACGATTCCTCAAGGCCCATCACAGAAAGCGCCTGCCTAGCCTGTTTGCTTGCCTCTTCTTCCCCCAACCCGATATTTAATGGCCCAAACATAACATCTTTAATTACTGTTGCTTCAAAGAGTTGAAATTCTGGATATTGAAACACAAGTCCTATTTTAGAACCTTCAACACCTTTAATTGAGCCACTACTTGGTTTAATTAAGCCCTTAATCAAACGAACTAAAGTTGTTTTTCCACTTCCAGAAGAGCCGGCAATTCCAACAAAGGAGCCGTCTGCAATAGAAAGCGAAACATTGTTTAAAGCCCTTTTTTCATAGGAGGTTTTACTGTCATAGACGTAAGAAACATTTATTAAATCAAGTGACATGGAAATAACCTCGCTAAAACACCTAAGACAAGAACACAAAATATGATAATGTAAGCAATTACATCCTTAGAGCTATACTTTAATGGCTTCAAAACACTGGGCTCTTTAGAGCCGTAAAGCCTGCTATCCATTGCAATTGCAAGACTATCTGCCTTACGAAAAGCCGACACAAAAAGAGGAATGATTAGAGGAAAAAGTGCTTTAGCCCTTCTGGCTAGACTCCCACTTTCAAAGTCTGCGCCACGGGACTTCTGAGCTTCCATAATATGAGAGGCCTCGTTGGAAAGAATTGGAATAAACCGCAGTGCTAGAACTATCATGGTGGCAAAATCATGAACCGGAACTCCAAGCTTTTTCATCCAGCCCAGAGCCTTCTCAAGGCCTGCCGATATATCTTTGGGCTTTGTTGTTGTACATAGCACATTAGAGCCCCAAATGACTTCAAACATGCGTAAAGTTAGATAAAGGGCCTTTTTTAAGCCATCGTCCACAAAAAATATATTCACTAAGTCTGCAAGTATTATCACAACCATCACCGGTTTTAGGCCTCGCAGAACATATCTAAACGGTACGTTTGAAAGGAGCATTAGAAAGACAAGACTGGCCAGACCTAGAACAAGACCAGTTAGGTCGCAGGCAATAAACACTAGAACCAGGTAGACTAAAAGGCCAAATAGTTTGGTTCTAGGGTCTAAAGCATGTAAGGGACTTTCTGTAGGATAAAAACGGCCAAGAGTTACGTCTTTAAGCATGATTCTTTTCACCCCTTAATTTCTCATAGGCCTGACAGAATTCCTCAATAGTTAAAACAGTAGAAGGAAGTTTAATTCCTTTTGAAATAAGAAGTTGTGTAAGCTTATTTACAAGAGGAAAAGAAAGCGAAGAAGTTGCAAAAAGTTCAGAACTAAATAACTCTTCTATACTTCCTTCAAAATTAACACTCCCCTGGTTTAGAACAACAACTTTATCTGCATTTACACATTCTTCAACGCTGTGAGTAATCATGATTACGGAAAGTTTTAGTGAGTTGTGAAGTTGATTAACAAAGTCTAAAACCATTTTACGGCCTTGAGGATCCAACATTGAAGTGGCTTCATCCAACACTAGATACTTAGGTTGCATGGCAAGAACACTTGCAATGCAGACCATCTGCTTTTGGCCGCCAGAGAGCCGCTGAGGATTGAGATTTCTTAAAGGAGCAAGACCTGTAAGCTTTAAAGCACAGTCAATTCTGTTTTGCATTTCAGCTATTCCAAGGCCCATATTTTCCAAGCCAAAGGCAAGCTCATCTTCTACTGTGTCACAGATAATTTGAGTATCGGGATTTTGAAAAACAATGCCTACTTTGGAGCGGATGGCGTAAAGATTGGGCTTAGAACGCGAATCTAGGCCATCAATTAGAACAGAGCCGGCAGTTGGGCATAGGATTGCATTTAGGAGTTTGGCTAAGGTTGACTTGCCGCTGCCGTTGGCGCCCAAGACGGCGGTAAAAGAGCCTTCTTGGAGGGTTAAGCTGACAGATTTTAGCGCGCTGGAGCAACTATTTGGATATGTGAAGGTGACGTTGTCCAGCTTAAGCATGCTTAATTTTCCTTGGCAGTTGTCTTAGAAATTAGCCACTTTTTGATGGCAAACAGCCCACCAATGCACAGAACGCCAAAGAATAGTTCAATCATAGACCATTCTTTGATAACAAGTTCACGAACTAAAGCAAGCATGAGAATTTCAATTACGCTTTCTAGGTTCTGGCTATTGAGGACATGAATAAACTCCACTGCAATAGTGACAAGAGCCACATAATTAATCAGAGGTAGCAGGCAACTTTCTGTAGTGTACCAGATATCTGTCATATAGCTTGGCACGTGGCAGAAGGAAACAACAATGCCAGCAACAAGTAAAATTGAAATTAGAAGCTGAATTACCGTGGTAACCCAGTGGATTAACTTTTGAATTGTTCCTAATTTTCCTTGAGTCTCAAAAAAATTAGGGGAAAAGTTTTCATCTCCTTGAACCCCGGTCATAACAGCCTTCTTAACTTTATCTTTGTTCATCTTTAACCTCATTTTTGTTTGCTTCTTCATTGGTGCCTAGTCTTTTTAGCACCAACGCTGCAACAAGACCAACCACAACGCCCGCAATTGTACCGCTTAAAATGAGAAAAGGCAAATAATAAACCACCACATTGGTCTCTAAAACAAGACATGCAGTTAAAATTTGCCCTAGGTTGTGTAAAACGCCACCTACTACGCTGACGGCAACGCAACTGAACAGCCGTACCTTTTTAAGAATTATCATGCCAAGAAGGCTCAAAAACGCGCCTGCAGCAGAATAAGCTAAGCTCATCACGGAGCCAAACATCAAAGCAGAAAGCAACACTCTGAATATAGAAATAAGCAGGGATTCTTTTACTCCAAACTTATAAAGTGCAAAGACCACTACAATGTTGGCTAGCCCTACTTTGATACCAGGAATGGCCACGAACGCCGGAATTTGAGCTTCAAGGTACGAGAGTACCAAAGCTAGGGCAATCAGTAGCCCCATGTACGAAACCTTACGTGTCTCCATCAAGCTACCCCTATTTATATTACAATTTCAACAGAAGCATCGCCACCTATAACGGTGACTGTAAGTTTGTTTGGCAGGCAGGTAATGCACTGGCCGGTGTACTTCACCCAGCCCTCTTTGACACAGAGTTTATCTGGGCAATTGGCATCTATCATCTTTGCTCTGCCATTTTCAATAATTAAGATATTTGACCCATTATTAAGCGAATACTGACCATCAAGGGCCAAAGAATATTTGCCAATTTCAAAGCCATTTACGGCAACAACTACCTGACCTCCAACTTTTTGTGAACTCTTGACTACAAAAATTAAAATCAACGAAAGCAGGAGAAAAAACAAAATAAGGCAAGAGTCCCTCAGGACCCTGCCTTTTTTTTCAGATTTAACGTAGTTGTTACTTACTTTCATAGCCCAAAAGCCAGCTTAGAAAGCAAAAATAACAAGTGAAACAATTGCAAGCGTTGCCACCAGAATTGGAAGGCCTCTCCAAGCCTTTGGAACGTACTTCATGTTGACTCTTTCCATAAGACCTGCCATGACAAAAGTAACAAGAGTATAACCAACTCCAACTCCAAGCCCTGCAAAAATACAAGCCAAAAGTGAATAACCTTCGTTTGCATTTACTAAGCAAGCGCCAAGCACAACACTGTTCAAAGCTGCAGGAATGTCAAAAGAACTTTCCCCTATTGCTTTCTTGAACAGATTACCAAGGAACATAGAGTTTGCAAGAACAAGAACAGAAAGAACCATGATTGTAAGAGCAGAACCTGCACTTGTTGTGCTGTAGCAATTCCAAATCCAAGCTTCAATTGAAACAATAAGAATTGTTAAAGTCACATAAAGTCCCTTGAAGGCCATGGATTTCCAAGTTTTAGAAAGGTCAGAAGCAAGTGCTTCAACCCCCATGAAATTAGCTAAAACATAGTTATTTGCAAGAATGCAGGCAAACATAACAGCAAAAACTTCTTTAATACTCATCACTTTGCCTCCTTATTGTCTTCATTAGACGTGCACTTGAAGCATCCAGCAACAGCTAAAAGAATTGCAAATACAATATATGCACCAGAATTCTTTGCAAGGATAGGAATTACAAGACTTGATAAGAAAGCTACCTTGTGGCCCGCAAAGGTACCAAGGCCTAAAGTTTCTCTGATAATTGCCATGACAACAACAAGAAGAGCAAACTCAAGACCACAGATGACTGCGTTCTTCAGAGCCTCTCCAACTGAAGAATCAGAAGCAACAGTTCCCTTAAGAACCAACATGGCATTAAGAGCACAGAGAACTACATAAATGCCCAAAGTTGAGCTTGCACTTGGAAGGAAAGCAGCAATGAGCATGTTAGCAATTGTTGCAAAACCAGCTGTAACTATTACCGACAAAGCAAGTCTTACAAAGCTCATGGTAATCTTTCCAAGGAGAGCCATAACCAAAGAGGACAGCACCAAAATGCAGAAAACAGCACAGGCTAAGACAAGTCCTGAAATGACATTTGTTGTACCAGCAAGAGCTGGGCAGGCAGCCAAGAACAGAATCAAAACAGGATTGTTAGATAAAAAGGATTTCAAATAATCTTTTTCCATCAGTTATTACCTCCCATTGTTGCAAAAGCTTCAAAGGCATCATCAATTGCACACTTGACAGCCTGAGTTGTCATGGTTGCGCCAGAGATAACTGCCTCAGAGCCAGTCCAAGAAGAATCCAAGCCAACAAATCCAGCCTTATAAGAGCTAGGCTCAAGACTATAACCGCTAAAGTACTCGGCCTCAATGATAAGCTCAGAGGCATTGAAAGAGTAAATTTTACCGCTCTGGTCAAGGATTACGTACATTGTCATTGTTTCGTTGGAGAAACCGTATGGACGGCAGGTGTAGCAGTAGTAAGTACCCTCAGCGCTTTCAGCTTTAAACAGAGTTGAAACGCTGTTAAAGACATTGCCAATGTCCATAGCAGTCAAAACAGAGTCACTTGGAACCAGCTTTGCAACCTTCTTTTCATCCTTAGAAGCCACCTTAGACATCTTGCCAGAAGCCTCAGCAGAAAGAGAAGAAAGAACAGCAGCATCAAAGCTACTAGTTACATCTACGCTTTCAAGGTTATAAACTCTAGCATCCAAGGATACGTTAAAGATTACAAGATAGTCAGCATCACTAGCATACCAGTAGGCCACACCTACCCCATTATTGGTCTTCCATGCGTTCTTAACTCCAGCAACAGAGGACTTAAATTCCTCCACTTGAGCAATACCAGAAGGATTAGCTGCTGTCTTAAAGACAACTGGAAGCATCTCTGAGATAACTTGGCTTGCATCCTTAACGCCAGCCTTAATGAGATTGTTGGAAATCAAAACTTCAAAAGCATCTGAAACTGCGTTGCGGAAAGCACTTGAAGAATAAGTAACACCAGCAACAATAGCGGTGTCTGCCAAAGTAGAATTTTGACCAATAAAGGTTTGTGGATAGGTATCCTGACCAAAGTCTTTTGTCTCTGGATAGGCATCAAGGGAGATACCACTAATCTTTCCATCAGAAGAAATTGCAACAGTAAGTTCAATGAAGTCTCCTGTGTAACCTTTATTAGTTGCACATCTGACAACATATCCTTGGCCGCTGGTTTCTTTCCAAACACTAGAAATTGTATCTGCACCAGTAAGCTCAAGTTTTTCAAAGCCAGTTGCTTCAGGAAGTACTGCATACAAAGGCTCAAGTTCAGCACCTTGTGCGTTAGCCTCAATCAAAGGAGCTGTAAAGCCGTTAAAAACCAAAACCAAAGCGCACATCACAACAAAAACAACAACAAGAATAACAGCTTGAAGAGATTTATTATTTGCCATTGTTAGACCCTCCAAGTGGAACGTTATGAGTAAGCTTTTCAACAAATGGAGTAAGGATATTCATAATTAGAATTGAGAAAGAAACACCTTCTGGAAGTGAACAATATCTTCTGATAATGAAAGTAATAATTCCACAACCAACACAGAAGAGGCACTTACCTTTAACTGTGATAGGAGTTGTTACATAGTCCGTTGCCATGAAGATTGCACCAAGGAAAAGTCCTCCAGAGATAATCTCATAGAAAGCATAGACTGGAGATCCTGTTACAACAAGGAACAAAACAAATACTGTAGCAATAAAGCAAGCTGGTACATACCACTTAATTACTTTTCTAACAGAAAGATAAATCCAGCCAAGAATTAATGCAACAATACAAGTTTCACCAATTGTACCCCCGTGAAGACCTAAAAGCATCTGACTCAAAGAGGGAAGATTTTCCATTGAATTTGAAGCTGCATTTGAAGCCAAAACCGCAAGTGGTGTTGCACTTGAAGCAAGCTCAACGCCCTGTGGGTTCACAAAGGTTGCAACAGAACCAAAAGCCATAATCATAAAGACACGACCGGTAATTGCTGGGTTTGCAAAGTTCTTTCCAAGTCCACCAAAGATGCACTTAACAAAGACAATGGCAAAGACAGAACCAACGGCAGCTTCATACAAAGAAACCTCTGTTCCTAAGTTCAAAGCCAAAAGAAGGCCTGTAACCACGGCAGAAAGATCCCCAATTGTGCACTTTTTCTTGGTACACAAATCAAAAATCCACTCTGCAGCCACTGCGCAAACAACGCAGGTAGCAATAAGCCAAACCGATTTAATTCCAAATATCACCACACTGGCAATTACGGCAGGCAAAAGGGCAATGATAACATCCAGCATTATCCTACGACTTGAACTGTTATCGTGGAAATGCGGGGATGAAACAGTAATCAAATCATAATGTTCCATTACTTTCTCCTCCCTCTCATGAATTTCTTTGCTTCTCTGTTGTTTGCAACAAGAGGTCTGTGGGCAGGGCAAACAAAAGCACAGCAACCACATTCCATACACTGAGCAACATCTTCTTTCTTAAGAATTGCTTCCTTCTTGTCCTCATCCTCCAAATCCAAGGCTCTAGCAAAAGCAACAGGATTGAGGTTCAAAGGACAAGCTTCCACGCACTTTCCACAGTGAAGACAAGCAGTAGGCTCAACTACAACCGAATCTTTAAGATCCATGGCAACAAGAGCACTAGTTGCCTTAACAACAGGTTCCTCCAAAGAAGCAACGGCCTTGCCCATCATTGGGCCACCATCCAGAACACGGCCTGGCTGACTCTTAAAGCCACCACACTGCTCAAAGCAGTATTCCATGCTAGTTCCAATTGGAACAATAAGGTTCTTTGGATTTGCAACAGCTGAACCGTCGACAGAAATACACTTATCAACAAGTGGCATACCTGTTTCAAAATATCTAGCCATCTTAGCCAAGGTTGTAACGTTTGTAATGATAACCCCTAAAGAGGCAAGACGCTGACCAGCAGCAACGACCTTACCGGTTGCATTCCAAAGCAGCACCTGCTTAGCGCCCTGTGGATAAACACTCTTAAGAGGCTTAACCTCAACGGCGGGATCCTCTTTGAAGACCTCAGTCAAATGAGAGATAGCTTCAGGCTTATTTTCTTCAATGCCAATGACATATTTTTGAGCACCAGAGAATTTTTTGAGAATCTCAATACCCATTTTAATATGCTCTGCATCCTCAACCATTGTGCGGTTGTCTGCAGTGCAATAAGGTTCACATTCAGCACCATTGATAAGAATAGTATCAATCTTGTTCTTTCTCAGAGCTTCCCACTTGCCATGCAGAGGATATGCAGCTCCACCAAGACCAACAATGCCCGATAACCTACATCCTGTAAGAAAATCCTCCAGAGTCTCAAGCTTTGGAGCCTTCATTTCAGGATCTATTTCCATCTTGCCATCACTCTTAATAGAAATAGATTTTTCACTTACAGCGGTAACCTGTCCAGAAACTGAAGCATGAACTGGAGAAGAAACCCTTCCTTCTCCCTCTTTTGCAATCATCTGTCCAACATAGACATGATCTCCAACAGCAACAATTGGAACTGCTGGAACGCCAGAATGCATCAGAGTTGGAATTGTGACAGATTCCGGTGCAGGAACAACAACTGAATGCATATCCTGCGTGCTCTTGCAATGAGGCACATGCACAGACGATATCTTTTTTTTGAAAAGCATCCAACGCCCTCCTAAATAAAATTACTTAACTATCAAAGCTTCCAAGCCAGAAGTATATTTAACCTCTCCGTCATGGAAAACCCATACACACTCAACCTCTTTAAGACTAGAAACCAGCTCTAAGCCCTCTTCGTAGCTCATACAAAAAAGAGCAGTTGAAAGAGAATCGGCATATGCACTGTCGCGGGTTATCACGCTAACAGACGCAAAATACGTTGCCGGCTGCAGGGTAGCGGGGTCAATTATGTGCGAATAGCGCACCCCGTCTACGGTAAAATAGCGCTCGTACTCCCCACTTGTAACGCAGGAGCAATTGGCTAAGTTCAGCTTTAAAGCAAATGCCGAGTCTGGATTCTTAGGGTCTTTAATACCCGTAACCCAGCCTTCTCCACTAGGTTTAGTGCCTACAATGCGCACATTACCGCCAATGTTTAGCACATAACCGCTAATTTTTTGCTCCTCAAGATAACGCGCTGCCATCTCTGTCGCATAACCCTTGCCTATTGCGCCCACATCCAGCGACGCCTCTGGGTCCGTAAGGCGCACCGTGCAGTTAGCTTGGTCTATCTCCAACGCGTCAAGACTCACGTGCCTTCCCGCCTCCTCCAAAACCGATGTTTGTGGCAAATATGGAGAATCGCTAGTTCTAGCGTCATGCCAAAGGGACAGGACAGAGCCCATCATGACATTAACTTTTCCCTCTGTAAGCTTGTAGATATCTTTGCAGTAAAGTAAAAAATCCACAAGTTTCTTATCTACTTGAACCGGCTCACCACCTGCTAACTTGTTTATAGTACAAAGGTTATTAATACCAGTGTATTCATAGTAGATATCAAATAACTTATGGTATTCAGCAAGAATGTCCGCAACCTTATCAGTACGGTCATTAAATAGCTCATCAGAATCTCCAACGTAGCTATAAATGTAAGAAACAGTGTCAAAAAACTCAAAATAGGCCTTTCCTCTAGGCTCTATTTTGGTAGCACTTTGACTTGAGGTTTGAGTGGTTTTATTGCAACCAGTTAAGGTCGCAAGTAAAAGAAGGCCAAGCATCAGAGCAAATCCAATGCTTGGCATAACCTTTTTAACAAGATTCATCTTTGAATCAGTTAGCGTTTCTTGCAGCCTTTGCAATAACAGCCTTCATACCTGTAATCTGAATTGAACAGGAAGCAAAGAGGGTCTCGTCTGTTGTTACGACATAACCAGGATGAGCTTCTTCAGCACCTCTGACTCTGGTTGGGAGATTCTCAACCTCATCAGCTGTCTTGCCTGCGCAGTAATCTTCAAATGCTGCAGCCTGCTGGAACCACTCATTGGTAGCTTCTGAGTATTTGACCATGTTGTAGTCAAACTCAAGTTCTTTCTTGGTGCCCTTGAAGGTGGTACCAGTAATCTCACCATCAGCTGTAACCTTGGTCTGTGGCTGGGTTGCATCTGTAACAGCAGCAAGAATCTTGCCATCTGCACCTACGACAGCACCAGCAAACTCTGAATACATCTTGATAACGCCTTCAGCATCAGCAGTTGCTTCTGTTGACTCAGCAGCAGTTGAGTTGATTGCAATACCAAGTGTGAAGGAATCAGCTGTTGAGAAGGTCTTTGCCTTAGCGTCATTACAAGCCTTAACAACGGCCTTGATGAACTCTGTAATCTGGATTGAGCAAGAAGCAAAGAGGGTTTCATCTGTTGTAACAACATAACCAGGATGTGGCTCGTCTGCGCCTCTGACTCTGGTTGTCATAGCTGCAACTTCATCAGCTGTCTTACCAATGACATACTGCTCAAATGCATCCACCTGCTGGAACCATTCGTTGGTGGCTTCTGAGTACTTGACCATGTTGTAGTCATACTGAAGCTCGTACTTTGACTTAAATTCCTTTGCAGCATCAATTTCTGTTGTATTCATCTTGTTCTGTGCATCATCAATCTGACATGCAACAATCTTGCCGTTAGCATCTGTAACAACAACAGCACAAACTGTGTCATAAACAACCTGTGTCTCTGTTGACTGACCTTCGTCAAAAGAAATGCCCATACCAAGTTTGTAGGTAGCAGCAGTCTTTGTCTCTGCAGCCTTTGTTTCTGTTACGGCTGTTGTAGCTGTTTGGGTAGTAGTTGTTGTAGTTGTATCTGCAGCCTTCTTAGAACAAGAAATGAAGCAGAAAACTGAACATGCAACAAGAAGCATAACTAAAGCTTTCTTCATAATGTATTTCATCCTCCATGATGGGTGTCCAACTATATTTTCTCGTGTTTAAATGCACATCACTCACACGCGCATTGCGCACGCATATTTATATATATTGGAAATACCAAAAAGAGAGATAACACTTTAAATTTACATGGTCAACAAAGGTTTAAAAAAAATTTTTTCATCTAACCTTTATGTAATAATGGTTATGCATTTTTGACATAACTAAATTAATGCATTGAGGCTTTTATGAAACCATCAAAGATTGGATGTGGCTTTGTTGGCCTACTCTTAAACTCTGGATGGAACTGCACAGCAACAAAGAAAGGATGGTCTTCAGTTTTAAGCTCAACTGCTTCAACCAGTTTTCCATTTGGAGATTTTCCACTTAAGATAAGCCCTGCAGCTGTGTATTCCTTCTCAAAGGCATCATTGAATTCATATCTATGTCTATGACGTTCCTGAATTGAAGCACAACCGTATAATTGCTGTAGCAAAGAAGCATTAGCTATTTCACAGGGATAGGCTCCAAGACGCATGGTTCCTCCCTTCTGAAGTCCTTTTTGATCTTCCATAAGGTCAATTACAGGATGCTTTGTTGTAGAAGAGAACTCACTTGAATGAGCATCTTTGTAGCCAAGGACATCTCTTGCAAACTCAATACAGGCAATCTGCATTCCAAGGCAAATTCCAAAATATGGAATCTTATTCTCTCTGGCATAACGGCAGGCCAAAATCATTCCCTCTATGCCTCTATCCCCAAAACCACCAGGAACAAGAATACCGTTGACGCCGTCAAGAAGTTCTTCAGCTTTCTCAATTGAAGTTATATCACTGGATTCAACCCAACGAATTGAAAGCTTTGCATTATTCCAGAAGGCGGCATGATGCAAAGATTCAACAACAGAAAGATAAGCATCATGCAAAGTCGTGTACTTGCCAACCATTGCAATTTCAACTTTTTTTGAACTTTCCATTGCTGCTTCAACTTTATAAACTACATTCTCCCAATCACTTAGGTCACAAACTGGAGCATTGAGGTTTAGAATACGGCAGACAATGTCATCCATATGTTGCTCATGTAGCATCAGAGGAACTTCATAGAGGCTATTTAGGGTTTTATTTTCAATGACACAGTCAGACTTAACATTACAGAACATTGCAATCTTACTCTTAATTGAATCTTCAATTGGCATATCGCTTCTAAGAACAATGATGTCTGGGAAAAGACCTAATCCTTGCATTTCTTTAACTGAATGCTGGGTTGGTTTACTTTTATGCTCTCCGCTGGAAGCAAGATAAGGAACAAGTGTTACATGAATGTACATTCTGTTGCTCTCTCCTACTTCATGGCCAATTTGTCTTATTGCTTCAAGAAAAGGCTGACTTTCTATATCGCCAACCGTTCCACCAATTTCAGTTATAACGACATCGGCATTGGTTTTGGAGCCTACTGCATAGATGAATTTTTTGATTTCGTTGGTGACGTGGGGAATGATTTGGACAGTGTTACCTAGGTATTCGCCAGCGCGTTCCTTTTGAAGGACGTTCCAGAAGACTTTTCCGCTGGTCAGGTTGGAGAACTTGTTCAAGTCCTCGTCAATGAAGCGCTCGTAGTGCCCCAAGTCAAGATCAGTTTCAGCCCCGTCTTCTGTGACATAGACTTCTCCGTGTTGCAAGGGGCTCATGGTGCCAGGGTCCACATTCATGTAAGGATCCAATTTTTGGGCGGCTACCTTCAGACCTCTATTTTTCAAAAGTCTTCCAAGACTTGCCGCAGTGATGCCTTTTCCTAGGCCCGAAACAACTCCACCAGTTACGAATATGTACTTGGTCATGGCACACCTCTAAAAAAACATGGTGTGAGAATATACAAGTTGGTAACTTTTTGTAAAGAGTATAGAAAAAAAATTTAACTAGAAAATTAACTTTGTTCCTTTTGGAGCAAAAAATGGGCTAAAAAGGAATATTTTGTTCCTTTTTGCCCCGTTTTAAGGCAAAAAGGGAACAAAAAAGGGAACAAAAATCCCCTGAAGTTAAAACCTCAGGGGATGAAATTACTTAGAAAGATATTCGTCAATAGCCTTAGCAGCAACCTTACCAGCACCCATAGCAGAGATGACGGTTGCAGCACCTGTAACAGCATCACCGCCGGCGTAAACACCAGTTCTGGAAGTTAGGCCTTCTTCGTTAACAATGATACCACCGTGAGCGTTGACCTCAAGACCCTTAGTTGTGTTCTTAATAAGTGGGTTTGGAGAGGTACCAATTGCAATAACAACAGTATCAACATCAAGGACAAACTCAGAACCTTCAATTGGAACAGGACGTCTTCTGCCCTTAGCATCTGGCTCACCAAGCTCCATCTTGATGCACTTAAGACCGGTGACAAACCCGTTCTTAGGATCTCTTGGATTCTCTGGATTGTTGTAACCAAGCACTTCAATTGGGTTCTTAAGAAGCTGGAAGTCAATTCCTTCTTCCTCAGCATGCTCAACTTCTTCTCTTCTGGCAGGAAGCTCATTCATTGAACGGCGGTAAACAATGTAAACCTTTTCAGCACCAAGACGTAAAGCAGTTCTTGCAGCATCCATTGCAACGTTTCCACCACCTACAACAGCAACCTTGCCGCCCTTCATGATAGGAGTATCGTCCTTCTCTCTGTAGGCTTTCATCAAGTTGCTTCTTGTAAGATACTCGTTAGCTGAGTAAACCCCCTTGAAAGACTCACCAGGAATTCCCATAAAGTTAGGAAGACCAGCACCAGAGCCAACAAAGACAGCCTCGTTGCCCATCTCAAAGAGCTCATCAATTGTGAGAGTCTTACCAATGACAACGTTAGTCTCAACATCTACGCCCATGGCCTTGAGGTTTTCAATCTCTCTAGCAACAATAGTCTTAGGAAGTCTGAACTCAGGAATACCATAAACCAGAACACCACCGGCCACATGGAGAGCTTCATAAACAGAAACCTTGTAGCCTTTCTTTGCCAAGTCACCAGCACAGGTAAGTCCGGAAGGACCAGAACCAACAATAGCAACCTTGTGGCCGTTTGGAGCTGGAACAGCTGCAGCTTCCTTAGAATTTGCATTGTGCCAATCAGCAACGTATCTCTCAAGACGACCAATTCCAACTGGCTCAAACTTAATACCAAGAGTACACTTGCTCTCACACTGAGTCTCCTGAGGACAAACTCTTCCGCAGATAGCTGGAAGTGAAGAGGTCTTGTGAATTACGTTGTAAGCAGCTTCCATGTCATCTTTCTTCATGCAGTCAATAAAGGAAGGGATATCGATATTTACAGGACAACCAGCTACACAAGGCTTATTCTTGCAGTGAAGGCATCTGTTAGCTTCATCAATAGCCATCTGATGAGTATAACCAGTAGCAACTTCTTTGAAGTTATGAGCTCTAACCTGTGGTTCCTGAACAGGCATTGCATGTTTTTTAGGATCAATAGCCATAAAATACCCCCTTAAGCATTCTTGAAGAGATTACAGGTCTCTTCATGAGCCTTGCGCTCAAAGTCAGTGTACATACGACCACGTGACATAGCCTCATCAAAGTCTACTTCATAGCCGTTAAAATCAGGACCATCAACACAAGCGAACTTTGTCACTTTCTTGCCATCCTGAGTAAGGGTGAGTCTGCAACCACCACACATACCAGTTCCATCAATCATGATTGGGTTCATGGAAACTGTAACAGGAGTACCAAATGGCTTTGCAGCAAGAACAACGAACTTCATCATTACAAGAGGTCCAATTGTGATAATCTCATCAAACTGCTCTCCAGCTTCAAGCATTTCCTTAAGAGGAACGGTAACGTTACCGTGGCGACCATATGAACCGTCATCTGTCATAACAAAAAGCTTATCTGAACAGGCCTTGAACTCATCTTCCAAGATAAGAAGATCTTGGCTTCTAAAACCGATAATGCTTGTAACGTTCACACCAAGAGCATGAAGTTCCTGCGCAATTGGCATAGCAATAGCACAACCTACGCCACCACCAACAATACAAACCTTCTTAAGGCCATCAATATGAGTTGGAACTCCAAGTGGACCAACAAAGTCCTGGAGATATTCGCCTTCCTTCTTGTGGTTAAGCTTCTCTGTAGTTGCACCAACAATCTGGAAAATAATCTTTACAGTTCCCTGCTCTTTGTTACAGCCTGCAACAGTGAGAGGAATTCTCTCTCCTTCTTCATCAACTCTAAGGATGATAAACTGACCTGGTTTTGCCTTAGCCGCTACGAGAGGAGCTTTAATCTCCATTTGGGTAACGGTAGGATTTAAATTCTTTTTTGTGACAATTTGGTACATAGACCCTCCACGTAAAAATTGCAAAAATACCCAACTGCAAATTATCTACAAATTTGGGATTCCGTGCAATGGACAAAAAGACTCATTTTACCAATATAACTTTTAAGATATATAGCTTATGTTCAAACTGATATAACCCACTATTTCTTGTTACAATAAAGAATAGTTAGACATCTCTAACCGTTATCTTCTTACCCAAATTTGTCAAAAGGCCGGCCAAGGAAGCCACAAGTTCATGCTTTGATTTCAGTTCTGAAAACTGCTTATTTAAGGGATTTTCTGCACCTATAAAAAAGTTTATTTCATCAGAAGTTCTTAGCATTTTGTACAACAAAGAAGCCCCATCCTGAGAATCATCAATAGCCGACTTTTCACTAAATTTCTTTAAAACATAACCCATGGTAACAATGCCTTCCGTAACTAACTCAAGGCCTTTTAGCTTAGAAATTGGAGGAATCTCTGGATTTTCATAATGAAGGCTTGTTATTACACTTTCCTGCAAAAAATTAGCCACAACTTGTGCTGTTGAGCCACCGCAAACCACGTGTTTTCCAGTTAAAGAAAAGAAGTCAGTAAGAAAATTGATATCTTTTGGAGGGCCAAAAAGCAAATTTACCGTCATAGAAGCTTAGACTTTAGCTTTAATCTCTTTGTTGTAGAATTCTTCAACAGTAGAAGGAAGAACAGAAAACAATTTTTCATTGTCTATAGTAATTGAAACCCCATTTTGGCATTTACCATTGCAGGAAGTAGCTTCAAGCAGAACCACATCCCCTAAATTATCACGCTCAACAAAATTTTGAAGCGCCTCGACTACCTGTCTAGTACCTTTAAGATGACAAAATGAGCCAATACAGATTTTAACGTTCATATCAAATCCTCATAAAACTTCTGTAATATGCTCTATCCATGGAGTTTCCCACAGAATAACGCAGGGCAGCAACATAAGGAACCCAAGCCATAATGGCTTCAGCATTCTCTCCAGAAGCCTTACAGTAGGCAGAAAGATACATCTTGGAAGCTTCAAAATCCAAAGACCTACCTATAATTATATAAGACATAGCAGCATCATAGTTGCCAGGGCCCAAGGAAGCCTTAGCCCAATCTATAACGTAATATTGATTATCAGTAGACACAACAACGTTTGATAGCGTGTAGTCGCCATGGCAAAGACAAATCCCGTCCGGCAGCTTCTCAAGTCCAGCCAAAATCTCTACCTTGACCGCCTCTGGAACGTCTGCCTGGCTAAGCCGAGTTTTCATCAACGTCTTTGCAGAAGGAAGCCCACAGTAGGTCTTACTGTGAATTTTTAGTTGTTCTTCAACAAAACGTGTCATGTAACTTTCGCGCTGTGAAGGATTTGCAAGATATAGATGTTTTACAGACTGTCCTCTTATATAGTCCGATATCAAAGCCCATTTGCCGTCTTCTTCTCTTATGTTGTGAATGGCCGGAACAGTTAAACCTATCTCAGAAGCTACCGACTGAAAGAACCCCTCCATCAGAATATAGGACATAGGAACAGACTTTCTGAAGGATTTTATAGAATAATTGCCGTCATGATAGACAGTTCTATCGTTCCTAAAAGCAATTATTCTATCCAAAGTCATTTGTATTCCTCCATCTTGGAAGCAGCTGCAGGCAATACACTCTTGGCGGAAATAATTGGATTATTAATAATTCTTCTCTTAGCCTTAATCAACTGCTCAATGAACATTGTATCAAGCTTAGTCAGGGTATAATCCTTCTTGTAAATGAGAACGTCCTTGTAATGTCTTTCAATTCCATTGCAACGTCTCTGCACCAAGTCAAACCTATCCAAGATATCCTGAGTTACAGGAGAAACCCACATGAAACATTCAGTATTTTGATTCAACAGCTCAAATTGACTACCTCTTTCAAAAACAAAGATACGTTGAGATGAGTTTTCTGAAATCTCTTCTTTGCTAACAGTTGTAAATGGCACTGAAGGAACATACGGGTCAGCATGTGCAACTTGGATAAAATAGGAAAGATCTTCAAGGGTAATAGTATCCTGATACGCCAAAGGACAATCTTTATTCATCAAAAGCACGTAATCAAACTCAGCAACCAGTTCATAGGCAAAGCTCTTTTCTTCAAGCATCTTCTTGTAATATTTATCATTACTTTCTGCGTAACGAACAATTCCAAGTTTGTAGTCATCCTGAAGCATATTCTGAATAACCATTCTAGAGTTAGTTTCCATGTAAAACAGGTCAATTACATCATTTGGATCCAACAGATTCGTGAATTTTGCAAAAGCATCTGAAATATAACTAGACCTAGGAACAGAAATAGAAAAACGCTTTTTAGCAACAGTTCCCGTCTTGAGAATTTGTTCTACTTCATCCACCTGTTTTAGGATATTTTTTGCATACTTTACAAAAATTTCCCCTTCAGGGGTAAGCGTCATACCTTTTGAACTGCGGTCAAAAAGAGTCAATCCAAGACCAGTTTCCAGCTCTTTGATAGCCCGGCTTAAGTTAGGTTGTCCAACGCAAAGTGTCTCAGCAGCTTTGTTGATAGAATTAGTTTCTGCAATTTCAACTGCATACTTCATATGAAGTAAATTCATTGACACCTCCGTAAAACAGGCCTTATTTTATCCAAAAAGCTTCATCATTTCTACTTTTTGCAACAAAAAAACCTAATATATTGTATTTTATTGACGAGAAACTTCAATTATGCTAGTAATTAAAGTAATATATCCGCCCATTGATTTAGGGCACAAGGAGTTTTTGTCCATACTATGTTGGATGATGGTAGTAAACCTCCTCTATTGGGGGTCATATTTCTGCTGCTTACTGCAGCCTATTTTGCGTTAACTGAGACGTCAATCTCCTCAGTTTCTAAGAACAGATTAAAAGTCGCGACAGAACATGGTGATGCAAGGGCAAGTAAAGTCCTTTCCATTTTGGAAAAATTTGATCTGGCAATCACAACCATTCTCATTGGAACCAATATTGTTCATATTGTTACAGCAAGTGTCGTAACTGTTTATGTTTCAAAGAGATGGGGCTTGAGCTTTGTCTCTCTTTCAACAATTTTAACCACCATTGTGGTCTTCTTCTTTGGAGAAATGCTTCCAAAGAGCATTGCAAAAAAATATCCGGAAAAAATCTCAAAAATCTGTGTTTACCCACTGTCTATTTTCATGATTATTTTTAAGCCTCTTTCAGCACTTCTAACCTTCATTGGACAGACTGCGGCAAAAAGAGGTCCAAGTGACTCGCAGGTATCGGTCACAGAAGATGAGCTGCAAAATATAATTGAGGATATGACAGAAGAAGGTACGCTGGATGAAAACCAGAGCGAGCTTATAACATCGGCTTTGCAGTTTGGAGATGTGACGGTTGAGAGCATTCTGACGCCGCGTGTAGATGTCTGCGCGCTGGACGTGGAGGAAGAGCCTTCTGAGATAATTAAGACTATCAAAGAACAAGCCCACAGCCGGCTACCAGTTTACGAGGGCTCTATAGATAACATTATAGGTGTATTGCAGATAAGGAAATACCTTAAATCCTATCTTCAAAACGGCAAGACGCCAAACCTCAGAGAGATGCTGGATGAGGTCTATTACGCCCCTCAGAGCATGGAAATTCACGAGCTGCTTCCTGAGATGTCTAAACGCAAACTTAACATGGCAGTTATCACAGACAGCTACGGTGGCACGCTTGGAATTGTTACCGTGGAAGATATCTTGGAGGAGCTTGTAGGCGAAATCTGGGACGAAGATGACGTAATTGAGGAGCCTATAGTCCAAAACGCGGACGGTAGCTTCACGTTTGAAAGCGAAGTTAGTTTAGCCGATGTTTTTGATGCGCTGGATTACCAGGACCCAGACGAAGACGACAAGGACGCGGCCAACCTACTCTTGGGCGAATGGATTTACGAGCAGTTTGCCGCCATCCCTAAAGAAGGCGATAGTTTTGAATATCACAACCTTAAAGTCACAGTCCAAAAAATGGAACACAATAGAATTTTGAAGGCTAAAATTGAAAAATTAGAGGCTACTCTTGACGAGACAGAAGAGGAGGAAAACAAATAATGACTATTGCATTAATTGTAGTTGGTATAATAATTTGTCTTTACTTCTCAAATTTCTTCTCAGCCGCAGAGATGGCCTACTCTTCTTGTAACATTGTAAGACTTGAGACCATCATTGATGACAAAGAAAAAGGCTGGAAAAAGGCTCAGACCGCTATCAAGATTACCCAGAAGTTTGACCAAGCCTTAAGTGCAATTTTAATTGGTAACAACCTTGTTAATATTGCTTCTTCTTCCCTAAGTTCTGTCCTTGTAATTTTAGTCATGGGTTCAGAAAACTATGCTTGGCTTTCAACTTTGATAATCACAATTTTGGTCATAATCTTTGGCGAGACCATGCCAAAAATCATGTCAAAGCGCAACGCAACCTCAACAGCAATGAAAAATGCTCCTTTTATAAACTTCTTGATGGTTGCTTTAAAGCCTATGATTTGGCTGGTTGTAAAACTCATAGAGCTTTTAACAAAGCCTCTTAAGGGTGAAGCGGATGATGCAAGTCAGGAAGAAAGTGTTGAAGAGCTTCAGTCTATAATTGAGACCGCTGAAGATGAAGGAATCATTGATGAAGATGACTCCAACCTCATGCAGGCTGCAATTGATTTTGCAGACATCTCTGCCATGGAAGTTATGACCGCTCGTGTGGATGTTGTTGCCCTTGATATTGAAGATTCTTGGCCTGAGATGAAGAAGATTATTGATGAGTCTTCCTACTCCAGAATCCCTGTTTACGAGGGTACAATTGACAACGTAATTGGCATTTTACACCTAAACCGCCTATTCAAGGCGCTGGCAACAATAGAGGAAAACGGTATCCCAATTGACGGGGATGAGCCACCTTTTGATATTAGAACCCTCCTTATGAGCCCTTGTTACGTCTACAAGACCATGAAACTGCCAAAGGTTCTTAACCAGTTTAAGATGGCCAAACAGCACCTTGCCATTGTCACTGACGAGTACAGTGGCACCCTTGGTGTAATCTCCATGGAAGACGTTCTTGAACAGATTGTTGGTGAAATCTACGATGAAACTGACATTGTTGATCCTGAAATTGTTAAACATAATGACAGAGAGTTTGAAATTGATGGTGGAATGCCAGTAACAGACCTTCTTGAGCTTGCTGGAATCAAAGAAGAGGACTTTGAAGCTGACAGTGCCACCGTTGGAGGCTGGACGGTTGAGTCCATTGGCTCCTTCCCTAACGAAGGCGATAGTTTCACCTTCAGGAACATGAAAATTATCGTTCTAAAGATGGACGGTCTGAGGGTTGAGAAAGTTCTGGTTAAGCTTGAGGAGCCCCAAAAGTAATGGAGATTCCAAGTGCAAAGGTGGAGCTAGAAGAGCTCAGAGGCCTTCTGCCTCGTTTAATTTTGGCTTCCGGTTCACCTAACCGGCTTGAATTGTTACGTAGCGGTGGCCTTGAAGTGACGGTCAGGCCACAGGATATAGCTGAGGATGAGCCGTGTGGCCAGCCAGGTCCTATGGTGCAGTCTATAGCGTCCAAGAAGCTTGAGCATTATATTAAAAGTGACGATTTTGAGCCAAATCTTCCCGCGTTGTGTCTAGATACACTGGTTTATTTTGAGGGCAGGTTCTTGGGAAAGCCTGCTAGCCAGGCTCAGGCTTTGGCGGAGATTAAAGCTTTTTCTGGTAAAGAGCAAGAGGTCTTTTCTGGGTATGCTATGTACCACCCGCTAAAAGGGATAATTAGAGGGTTTGATCGCTCTACGGTGACATTTTATTCTCTGTCAGAGGAGCAAGCTTCTGCTTACATTGCTACTGGGGAGTGGCGTGGCGCTGCTGGTGGCTACAGGATTCAGAAAACGGGATATAAGCTTATTGATCATATTACCGGCAGTTGGACTAATGTTATTGGGCTGCCTGTGGAAGCTATTGTTAGAGAGTTAAAATGCACTATATAATCTAGGCAAAAAGGAGTTTATATGCAGGATTTAATGAAAAAACTGGAAGAAGCTAGTAGCTATATTAATAGTAAGACTGGCAATCTTCAAATTGAAGTTGGATTGGTTCTGGGCTCTGGACTTGGAGACATGGCCAATGAGATTAAGAATCCAGTTATCATCAATTATAAAGATATTCCAAACTTCCCAGTTTCAACAGTTCCAGGTCATGCTGGAAGACTTGTCATTGGAGAGCTTGAAGGTAAGAACGTACTTTGTATGCAGGGACGCTTTCACTTCTATGAAGGCTATGAGATGGATCAGGTGGTCTTCCCTATTCAGACCATGCATCTGCTGGGAATTAAATACTTGATCCTCACCAATGCAGCCGGCTGCGTAAATACAGCTTGGAAGCCTGGAACCCTTATGCTTATCAACGACCACATCAAACTGATTCCACAATGTCCAATGAGAGGTCACAATGAAGACCAACTAGGACTGAGATTCTTTGATATGTCTACCGCCTACGACCCTCAGCTGTTAGAGCTTGCACGAAAAAAGGCAACTGAACTTAAAGCCAACTTCACTGAGGGCGTTTACATGTTCTTTGCTGGACCTAACTTTGAAACCCCAGCAGAAGTACGTGCAGCTCGTATTCTTGGAGCTGATGCCGTTGGAATGTCCACTGTTCCAGAAGCAATTGCTGCCGCTCACTGTGGACTTAAAACTTTGGGCATCAGTTGCTTGACCAACATGGCAGCTGGAATCTTAAAACAGCCTCTTGGTCATGAAGAAGTTCTTGAAACTGGTCTAAGAGTGAAAGGTCAGTTCTCTGCCCTAATCAGAGCTATTGTCAAAGACCTTTAATTATTGAAGTAAGAGTCCGGTCAAGGTTATCAGCAAAAGCCTTAATACTGGACTCTTTCATTTTACCCTGTTGCTCTTCAAAAATTCCATATTCTCTGAGCTGTTGATTTATCCTTCTATTGCCAAGTCTGGCATTAATATTTTCTTGAGTATAACTTTCACCTCTATCATCTATTGCAAAGGCGCCCTTCTCTAACATTCTTGAGGCAAGGGGAATATCATGAGTAATGCAGAGAGCAGGAAGCACGGAATTATCTACAATGTAGTTGTCCGCACTATCCTTCCCCGTTGGGACAACTATCTGATGTATAGATGAGATATACGCCTTTAATTGGGCTTTGTCCGTTATACCTTGAGCCTTTTTTTCACTTCTGATTTTATGTGTATCTTCTTCAATAAACAGCTGAACATCAGAAAGTTTTCTATCGCTGACAAAGTAAGCCTGAGCATTTATGCGAACTGCTGCTTTTAAAATAATGCTTCTGAGAGTTTTGGGAATGGAATCTGCATCAATCCAAAGGGTTAAATTCATATCTATATATTATGAGAAAGTCGTAGGTTTTACGAGTATTAGATTGAACAAAATGCATGCAAAAAAGTAAAATAAAGACAAGAAATTTACTTGGAGGATTAAAAATGAAAATCTCCGCATTGCAAAAAGCAAGATATGAGTATCAGCCTAAGCTTCCTACCGTTCTTAGAGGCGAAATTGATGCAGTTGTTCCATGCTACGGACAGCCAACCAACGCAGCCAGTGACCAAGAAGCTCTTAAGGCTTTATTTCCAAACACTTATGGACTTCCAAAGGTAAGCTTTGAAAAGGGTCATAATGACGCAGTTGGTGCTAAACTTAACGTTGGTGTTATCCTTTCTGGTGGTCAGGCACCTGGTGGACACAATGTAATTTGTGGCCTTTATGATGCACTTAAAAAGGCTAATAAAGAAAGTCAGCTTTACGGCTTCATGGGTGGTCCTAGCGGAATCCTTGAAGACAAGTATATTGTTATGACAGATGATATTATCAGTGAATATAGAAATACTGGTGGATTTGATATTATTGGATCTGGAAGAACTAAGTTAGAGACCAAGGAGCAGTTTGCTGTTTGTTCTGAGGTATGCCATAAGCATGGAATTAACGCAATTGTTATCATTGGTGGTGATGATTCCAATACCAATGCAGCTGTCTTGGCTGAGTATTTCAGAGCTCAGGGAGAGCCTGTTTGCGTTGTGGGTTGTCCAAAGACTATTGATGGAGACTTGAAGAATGAAAGTATTGAGACCTCTTTTGGTTTTGATACGGCTTGTAAGACCTACTCAGAGCTCATTGGAAACATTGAGAGAGATGCAAATTCTGCTAGAAAATACTGGCATTTCATTCGCTTGATGGGAAGAAGTGCAAGTCACATTGCTCTTGAATGTGCCCTTCAGACTCAGCCTAATATTTGTCTTGTTGGAGAAGAAGTTGAGGCTAAGAATCAGTCCGTTGAAGATATTACTAACTACATTGCCGGTATTGTTGCTAAGCGCGCTGAAAAAGGTCTGAACTTTGGCGTCTGTCTTGTTCCTGAAGGCTTAATTGAGTTTGTTCCATCCCTTAAGGTTCTCATTGCAGAAATCAACGACCTACTCGCAAAGACTGAAGCTGATTTTAACAAGCTTGAAACTTCTAGTGAAAAGATTTCCTTTGTTGAAAATAAGTTATCAAGTCAATCCAAGGCTGTTTTTGATAGCCTTCCTGTTGAAATTAAGGCTCAGCTTCTTGCTGATCGTGACCCTCATGGAAATGTTCAGGTAAGTAAGATTGAAACTGAGAAGCTGCTCATGCAGACGGTTGATGCTAAACTCAAACAGATGAAAAAAGAGGGCCAGTACTGTGGCAAATTCTCAACCCAGAACCATTTCTTTGGTTACGAAGGACGCTGTGCCTTCCCTTCTAACTTTGATGCAGACTACTGCTATAGCTTAGGCTACAATGCGTTCTTCCTCATCAGTGCCAACCTCACCGGTTACCTTTCAAGTGTTACAAATCTTTCAAAGCCAGCTTCAGAGTGGGCAGCAGGTGGTATTCCAATCACAATGATGATGAACATGGAACAGCGCCACGGAGAGAAGAAGCCTGTTATCAAAAAAGCTCTTGTTGAGCTTGAGGGTAAGCCTTTTAAGTATTTTGAAGAGCACAGAGCTCAATGGGCGGAAGAAACCTGCTTCACCTTCCCTGGTGCTATTCAATACTTTGGTCCGGCTTCTGTCTGTGATCAGACTACAATGACCTTAGCTCTTGAACACTAAGTGCTAACACGGACGGATTGGTCATCTTTTTGGGGCCTTTTTGGGCCCTTTAAGATGACTTGTCATCTTTTTTGCCCTATTTTTAGTTCATCAAGATGACTTTTAGGTAAAAAAAACTGCTAGGACAACCTAGCAGTTTTTTTTTGCAATTAATACACTTTAGAATTGCGCATTTTCTTGACTTTCAGCATCTGCTTTCTGGCTAGTGCCTTATTCTTACGATGCTGGATGGCAGATGGCTTTTCAAAGTATTCGCGCATTTTGTACTCGCGGATAACTCCTTCTTTCTCGACCATTCTCTTGAAACGCTTAATTGCTTTCTCAAGTGGTTCAGTCTCGTCGACTTTTACGAATGCCATGTTTAACTCACCCCCTCTGCCTAAAGGCTCAAGAATCGGTTAGTAAAGTAACATTATCTTAAAGATTTGTCTAGCATCCTAAGGCCAGAATGTATAAAATCTAGAGGAAATAAAGGCACTTAAATATGAGTAATACAATAGCATACGCAAAAACAATAATTGAAGATTTACTTAGACTCAAAGGCGGTGACGCCCTGTCAATTAATACAGAGGAACAAGACCTAGAATTTGCAAAAGAAATTGCAAACACAGCACTTCCAATCACCCAAGTTACTGTCAAAATTGTAGTCACTGAAAACGGCAAGCCAACTCAAGTTCTAGAGTTTGATCCTGCCCCACCAGCTTTAGATCCTCAGAGTTTTGCTATGCTAAGACTTGCACATGAAAAGCAACAAGTCCCTCAAGCTAATGCTGATTATCTAGAGGTAATTGTAGATAAAGAGGACCTGGTAACCGTCCAGAAGTTTGGACATCTAGCAGAGCCGGTTCTTCTCAATAGAAGAATCTCTGTTCCTTGGTGCGTTGCTAAAGTTCACGATACTAATACTGAAAATTGGCAAGAAATTAACAAAAAAATTGAGCTAGGAATTGCAAACCAGAACCTAGTTGCGGATTACAGAAGACAGTTCCTACAGCAATCAGATTCAGTGCTGTTACATATAACCGGAAACAACACAGACTTCACTGTAAAGGTTCCTGAAGGTGCACGCTTCTTAGGTGGAACACAGGTTTTACCAACTGGACGCAAGTTCTTAAGTAGTATGGATTTTGATATAGTTTCCTTTATCACAGACTGTAATTCACTTACAGGTCATTTTGAAGCACAAGCAAAAGTTTTGGGCAAAGAATTAACTTGTAACTTTATTTTTGAAGACGGAAAAATGGTTTCTTGGACCCCTAAAAAAGAACTAAACGCTCTTTTTGCCTTTGACGAAAATTTAAAAAAACCTGGTTATTTCTCCTTCAAGGACAAAGCTTTTACTCTTCATTTAGGTGGCTCAATTGTGGATGGGCTTGAGAAACTTCCAGAAGATGAAAATCTACTACCTGAGTATTTTAACAAGTGTCTTTATACTCTAAAGCTTCATCTGGATTCTAAACTAAACCTTTTTGCAACCAACTGCGAAGGCAAAACCACAGAGCTTGTGCGGAAAGGATTCTTTTTGCAGTAAACTAACTGTTTAACTCGCAAATGTACTTAGCACCATTAATGGTATGAGCAACATCTGCGCGGTCAACCTGAACGTAGCCGGTAATATACCTAGAGAAGCCTCCAGTTGCAATAACCTTAACTTTATGGCCAAGCTCTTTCTCAATCTGTGCAATGATTGCTGTAAATTGACCAGTAAAGCCATAAAGCACTCCAGCACGGATAGATTCAATAGTATTTCTACCCAGAACTGTTGTAGGCAAATCAAGTCTAATTTCAGGAAGTTGGGCGGTATTCTCAAACAAGGCCTTAACTGAAGTCATCATCCCGGGCCCAATGGTTACCCCCAATACTTCCCCATTAGGAGATATAGTCTCGGTTGTAAAAGCCGTACCAAAGTCGGCAACGGTTACATAGTCATTTGGATAGATATGATGAGCTTCAGCAAGGTTACAGAGAATGTCTGAACCAAGTTCAATTGGAATTGAAGCCTTAACAAGACCAGTCTCAATTTTTCTATCCACAATAACCGGCATAAAGCCACAGGCCTGCATAATCTCATAGACAATATTGTTGGTGAGCATTGGAACAACGCTACTTACTACAGCCTTATCAAAAGAAAGCCGTCTGACAAGAGCAGAGAAATCATTTACGGCATGAATGCTCTTAGTTTTGATACGTTTTTGTGATACCCAAGTGCTTCCATCATGCAGGGCAGCAACGATATTTGTATTTCCTATATCAACAGCTAAAAGCATATCTATACCTCCTATCTCGGCCAACTAAAATGCTAAATAATAGCAAATCCAACAAAATTCAAGCAATTTTAACTCAAAGAGCTACGGCAGATTTTGAACCGTACTTCTCCATTCTAAGGGCCTTGATTGCAGGATCTGCAACATAATCATCAAACTTCATGTAGCGGTCAATGATGCCACTTGGGGTAAATTCAATGATTCTATTTGCAATAGAGTCTACAAACTGGTGGTCATGTGAGTTGAAAAGTACAACTCCCTTAAAATCAATCAAACCATTGTTCAAACTTTGGATTGACTCCAAGTCAAGATGGCTGGTAGGTTCATCAAAAATAAGGCAGTTGGCACCTTCAAGCATGAGCTTTGACAGGACACAACGTACCTTCTCTCCTCCAGAGAGCACCTTACAACTCTTTAAGGCTTCGTCTCCAGAGAACAACATGCGTCCAAGGAAGGAACGAATGTAGGTTTCATCTGCATCTTCAACAAACTGGCTGAGCCAATCAGTTATGGTCATATCCTCTTCAAACATGTAGTCATTATTCTTAGGGAAATAACCCTGTGATGTAGTCACCCCCCAGTTAAACTCCCCGCTATCAGGCTCAAGGCTACCAGTGATAATCTGAAAGAGCACCGTTTTGGCGTAGTGATTTGGGCCAACAAAGGCTATCTTGTCACCGTTGTTGATAAGTAGGTTCAAGTGATCTAGGACCACAGTACCGTCTATTGTCTTGGTCAAATCTTTAATTTCAAGGATGTTTTTACCACACTCACGGTTAGGCTTGAAGGCCACGTACGGGAAGCGACGGCTGGACGGCTGAATATCGTCAATTGTCAGCTTATCAATGAGCTTTTTACGGCTGGTTGCCTGACGGGCCTTAGCCACGTTACTAGAGAAGCGCTGGATGAACTCCTTGAGCTCTGCAATCTTCTCTTCCCTTCTCTTCTTTTCATCCTTCATCTGCTTTGCAACCAGCTGGCTGGACATATACCAGAAGTCGTAGTTTCCAACATAAAGCTGAATGCGGCCAAAGTCGATATCCGCAATATGAGTACAAACGGTGTTCAAGAAGTGTCGGTCGTGGGAGACAACAATAACAGTGTTGTTGAATTCGCTCAAAAAGTCTTCCAGCCAGTGAATAGACTCAAGGTCAAGGTGGTTAGTAGGCTCGTCCAGAAGCAGAATATCTGGGTTTCCAAAGAGGGCCTGAGCTAGAAGTACACGAACCTTTATGTTGTCTTCAACGTCGCTCATGAGCTTGTCATGCATTGAAACTGGAATTCCAAGGCCATCAAGAAGAACGCCTGCATCAGCTTCAGCTTCCCATCCACCAAGTTCAGCAAATTCGCCTTCAAGTTCCGCAGCCCTAATGCCATCTTCCTCTGAAAAATCTTCCTTCAGATAGATTTCCTCGCGTTCTTTGCGAATATCGTAAAGCTTTTTGAAGCCCATAATTACCGTGTCAAGAACAGTATAGGAGTTAAAAGCAAAGTGATCCTGACGCAACACGGCCATGCGCTGGCCGGCTGTAATGATAACTTCACCGGTATCTGGCTCAATTTCGCCACTGAGGATTTTGAGGAAGGTGGATTTTCCTGCCCCATTTGCACCAATTATGCCGTAGCAGTTGCCCGGTGTAAATTTGATGTTAACGTTTTTAAAAAGCACTTGGGTGCCATAGGATAGAGAAATATCGGAAGCAGTAATCATTTTTTCCTCCACAAATAAACGCAGTCAGCGACACAAACATTGTTTCGCAGAGATTTGCATTGTAAACAAGGCAGCAAGCGCGGGACAATACTTTTCTGTACGGCCCAAGCTCAGCAACGCAGTATACGATGCAAAGCTACAAAAAAAGGCAACCTTTTGAAGGTTGCCTAACGTTTAGTTCCAAGGGGAATCGAACCCCTGTTTAGAGACTGAGAATCTCCCGTCCTAACCCCTAGACGATGGAACCATCCTTGAACTGGGATGGAGGGATTCGAACCCCCAAAGGCAGAACCAGAATCTGCAGTGTTACCATTACACTACATCCCAAAACGAACGAATTGAGCATACTAAAAAAACCGAGCTATTGTCAATACGTTTTATGCTTTCTTGAACGCACTAACGCGAGCACTCGCCGTGATGGCGTAATCTGATGTGATACCATCAGAAATATACCTATAACCCAAGCCAGCGACCATTGCACCGTTATCAGTACACAATTTAAGGCTTGGAAACGATACCTCAAAGCCCTTCTCTTCAAGCGCCTTAAGCGAGCTACGCACCAGCGAATTTGCCGCAACTCCTCCTCCAGCCGATATTCTCTTAAGTCCAGTATCCTCAAGAGCCTTCTCTACCCTTTTCATTAACATACCAACTGCCACTCGTTGGAACGAGGCAGCAATATTTTCAGGACTTGCTTCCTTGCCAGTGGAGAAAATATCGAGCTGATTGATGACGGCCGTTTTCAAGCCGGAGTACGAGATGTCGTACGGGTGAAAACCTTTACCCATCTTGGGACCGGAGAATTTGAAGGCGTATGGGTCCCCGTTTTTGGAGAGGCGGTCAATCATCACGCCACCGGGATAGCCCAGGCCGTAGTGCTTGGCAACCTTGTCAAAGGCCTCACCAATAGCATCATCAATTGTGGTGCCCAAAACCTCTATGCTGTCATAGCTATTTACTTTACAGATAACGGTATGCCCACCAGAAAGTAGAACCCCTAAGTACGGATACTCAAGCGGATGTTCAATCTGTGGAGCGTATAGATGAGCCCTAATATGATCAATGCCAATAAACGGAACTTTTAGGACGCTGGCCATGCCCTTTGCAAAGTTAAGTCCAACTAAAAGAGAACCTAAAAGGCCAGGTCTTGAAGTGGCTGCAATTGCATCAAGGTCTTCCACCTTCAGGTTGGCCTGCTTAAGAGCAGCATTTACAACTTGGGAAATCCATTCCGTATGAAGACGGGAGGCCAATTCTGGCACAACCCCGTCAAACGGTCTATGCAGCTCAATTTGAGTAGCAATTACATTTGAAAGTATATTTCTTCCATCCTCTACAACAGCAGCAGAACACTCGTCGCAAGAGGTTTCAATTCCCAAAACACGCATTAGAAATCCTCGCCTTCGTCGCCTATTTCATCATCTTCCGGATCCATAGAAATTGGCGAATACTTACCAGCAAAGAACATATCAACCAATCTTTGTTGCCATGCTTGCGGGGCGGCGTCATCAATATAAGAGGCAATTTCCTTGGAAAGCGGAATGCCATACACCTTAGCTCCTCGCTTGCTTTTCTTTGAGGTGAAAAACTCTTCTGCATTAGGTACAATCATGATTTTGTTCATGCTCTAAAGGTACATTTCCAATCTCAAATAGTCAACCTCAATTGACAACTGCTTAGGACAAATCCTTTATATAGTAAATAAAATTATGTCATTACTGGCGTTGGACAACATAGGATTTTGGGTACAAGTGGTGGAGCTTTTGTTGTTTTTGACTACATACTGGCAAACGCCAAAGAAGGTCAGCGTGTGGCCATCTGAGCAAAGAGCCACGGGCGTAGTTATTGCTTGAGCTTCTTCATTCCAACCAAGAGCATCAAGAAGGACAGTGGTAAACTGTCCGTGATCAGAGGTTTCGTAGGATTGCTCATAGTATCTGCAGGCGGTAAGAATGAACGTGTTGGGGTCTTGATTGACTTTGTAGTTCCAAAAAAGAGAGGTGGCATCAATGTCTTCATATTCATTTGGGTTAACCGCCACGTGGCTGCTTTCAACTAAACCACCGGAGTAACAGACGTCAGCAAAGACAACTTTGGCGCCTTTGATTTGAGCCAAATCTGCCTTAAATTCCTCATGGGTATAAAATTCACATTCTTTTGCTACGGAGCTGTTTGCGCACATGGCAAACGAGGTTTCAGATTTTTCACCGTATTGATCTTTGGAGGGAAAAATCCTTTCGTTTAAGCCGTGACAACTGAAATAAATGATTGTAAGCTCAGAGTTGGTACAATCATTAGCCAAGTCCTTCATCAAAGACCTGAAATGAGCTTTGGTGGTATCATGATCACTTTTGGATTCTGGAACGTACGCTATAGCTTCTGAATACTGACCTTTTACTTTGTAATTTTTGCCTGTGACATAAGTTATATCACATTCTAGGTTGGCTTTAGCCGCCAAAGCTTCAAGGGCAAGCCCCACTTGAGTTGCATCATTGATGGTACCACGCAGTTTGGGAATCTTTTGACCATTGTAATAAGCTTCATTGTAGTCATTACCATACACTAAAACGTTAATTTTGGTAAAAGCTGGTTGATTTAAATCAAGCTCGCAAGAGCAAAGACCAAAGGCAAGGGCTAGGCAAAAAACTGCAATTAAAATAATACTTTTGCGCATCTTCACACCCCCTTTTCCTTACTCAACAATCTACTAAACGAGAAAGCTATCTTCACCCCACAGGACAGACGCAACGTGATGGCATCTGCTTTAATTGAGGTAGTGAGGGGAGAGACAAGGGAAATGTCAAGAGCTCCAAAACTTGCAAGCTTAAAGTTTGGAACAGCTTCAATTTCATACGCCATAAAGACTTGATTAACATTTGGAAAATTGCAATACAAAGCTCTAAAAAGCAAAGCCAGGCTGAAGAACTCGTTAAAGTCGCCTCCAAACTGAACAAAGCCCCCTAGCCCATTATACGGCCTCAGCAGGCTGGCTCCATAGGCAATAGACTGGCTCACTCCCACATACGAAAATCCAAAGCCACAAAAGGCGGCCCAATTTTCATCCCCAAAGCGCAGTTGCAACAGCTCAACATCCAGAGCATAACTGCCACTGAGCCTGAAAGCCGGCATGGCAACGCTATCATTACCCGGATAAGTTTTCAGATAATCCGCAGTAGGAAAGCAAAACGCAGCTCCTCCATACCCCGATACTCCTAGCCTTGCATCAAACGTGGCAAAAGCAAAGCCTCCAAAAAGACAAATGAGAATTAAAACTAAGAAACAGGTCTTAAACCTCTGCATTGCAATCATTGTAAATCAAATCTCCCTGTACTACCACTGGTTTTATGAAACCAAAACTGATAATCTATGGTCATGGTTGACCTTCCCTTTGTTGATTTTCATTGCCATTTTCCTTCACCAAATTCCATTTACTGTACGGCTAAACCACAGCCACCAGCACTTGAAAATCAGACTTTTCTCTACAGTCAAGGCCTTCTTCCCCAATATTGGACCTTTCAAAGGCAGGAAGAACTACTTCAGAACCTTAACAAACCAGAGCTTCAACTAGGAGAAGTTGGGCTAGATAAACGGTTTAAAGAAGTTCTAAGCCTAGAAGAACAGGAGAAAAACCTCCTAACAATGCTCCAATATGCTAAGAACAATAACAAAATTGTCACTATCCACAGCGTTCAAGCCACCGATCGTACAATAAGCATTCTAAAACAAGTTAACCTTGCACCCTGGAGAACTATCTGGCACGGCTTCACGGGCTCAATAGAAACGGCAAAGCTTCTCTTTAGGTTGGGCGTCTTTGTGAGTGTAGGTCCACGAGCAGCTGAAAGGCTACAGGCCCTTGCAAGCGTACATCCACGTTTTGTCCTTGAAACGGACTATGAAGGAAATAACCAAACACAGTATAATACGCTCCTAGAAGCCCATTACACAAACTGTGCCAAACAACTAGGCTGGACTGTTGAACATTTAAAGGAGCACTGCTATGGACAAGCGCAAACTCTTACGAATTAGCCGATTCCTTGGGGAAGAAGCTGTAAACTCACTACAGGACAAATTTGTTGTCTTGGTAGGAGTTGGCGCGGTAGGTTCTTTTTGCTTAGAAGCACTAGCTAGAAGTGGCATTGGCTCTTTCCGGTTAGTAGATTTTGACCGGGTTGAATATTCCAATATTAACCGCCAGCTAGTTGCCCTAGAATCCACCGTTGGCCAACTCAAAGTTGATGTAGCTAAAGCCAGAGTCCATGATATTGAAGGTCATACCAACGTTGAAACAATGCCAATTTTCTTGGATGAATCCAACATTGAAGCCATTATGACTCCAAATTCTCAAGGACGGCTTCCTGACCTTATTATTGATGCCATAGACAGTGTTCCTTCAAAATGCCTCCTTCTTAAATATTGCTACACCCACAACATCCCTGTTGTGGCTTCAATGGGGGCTGCTCTGAGAAAAGACCCATCCCTTGTGCAAACTGGAGATTTAATGAAAACCCACGGTTGCCCACTTGCCAAGCAAGTACGCACAAGACTACGCAAGCAAGGCGTTGGAAAAGGCATACAGGTTGTATTTTCCCCTGAGGAAGTTGACTTTCAGTACGGTCAAGATGGAAACCAAAAGGTCCTTGGTAGCCTCCCAACACTAACCGGAATCTTTGGTCTAAATCTTGCCCACTTAGCTTTAAATCAGCTTCTACCTACGCCAATGAACCCCTAATCAGAGCTCAGCCACAATCAAAATCACAAATTCAAAGTCACCGTTGCACTAGAAGTAGAGCCCTTCAACGCGTTTGTCACAATAGCATCATACCTATGAATACCCTTCTCCGCGGTAAGCGTGTAGGTAGAACTTCCAACCTTAGCCAGCACGCCATCCTTGTACCACTGGAACTTGAGATCACTGCTTGAAACTCCAACAGGAAGTTCATTCCAGTTAACCTTGAGCGTCACCGTCTGCCCTACCACTGGAACCTTTGGCGTGTAGTCTATGTAGATTTGCATGGGCGTTGCCACATTATTCTCAATAGCAATAGCGCCTCCAGAGCCCACACTTGCAAGCGTAATCACCCCAATGGACTGCGTTTTGTCTACAATACGTAGCGCCTCGGCAGCACCAAGGGCAATCTTCCCACTTGCATCTGTGACCTGCACCTTCACAACATACGAGCCCGCAGCCAAACTTTGCGTGATAGTTGTCTTCTTCTCGCTCGTGTTAACGTTCTTTTCGTTTGTAATCTTCACCCCGCTATCCGATTCAAACGTGGCAGTTATCTTAATTGTTGAGCAGGAAGAAATTGTATCCTCCCACGTAAACGCAATCTGCGCCGTACCAGTTCCCGGAATGGTATCCAGCACCACGGTCACATTGTTCTCTCCACGCTCCAGCGTACAACTTGACGTCCCCTGCGCCAGCTCCATCCCCTCCGCATTATACGCCCGCGCCGTGATAGTCCAACTGCCCGGCGTCAGCTCTGAAACCGATACCTCTGCATTTTCTCCATACACAGGCGAAAAGCCTGTGCCATTAGGACCAGAGCCCTCTACGGAGTATCGGGCTATGCTTAGCAGGTTTTGCTTTGGCATGATGGTTTTGGCGGTCTCGTTTTCCAGCTTGACGGTAAGGCTTGCTTTCTGCGAGTTCATTTCGTGCTCGCAACTGGCCAGCGTTATAGCTAGGATAAGTGCGAGTAATGCGATAAAAACTTTCTCCTTCATATTACCTCCTAGGCGCCCGAGTTTTGCTCAGAAAAAAAACGCCTTCATTAAGTAATACAAATTGAAAGTATCAAATTGCTTAACTTTTTTAAAAAATTTTTGAATTTTTTTAAAAAAAAGGGCCACACCAAGAAGATGTAGCCCTTGTAAGTAGCAAATTACTAGGAATTAGTAAAGCTTGCGAAGGTTGTCAGCAGCGTCAAGAGTCATGAGAGCCTTTACAGGATCCTTAACCTTGGACATGAAAATCATTGCTGCAATGACGTATGGCTTGTAAGAAGCCTGCTTGTAAAGAGGATCGAGGTAGCGATCAAATACGGAGTTGTCAACCTCGCCTTCCTTACAGGAAAGACCAGTGATGTCAGCTGGGAGGCAGTGGAGATAGAGAGCCTTACCGTCTTTTGTGAGCCTCATCTTCTCTTCTGAGCAGGTCCAGTCTTTGTGCTCTGCGTTCTGTGCAAGGAGCTTCTTCTCAAGAGCATCAATACCAGCCTTGTCGCCAGCCTGGTAGAGCTTTGTTCTCTCTTCCATAGCTGCGAATGGAGCCCAGCTCTTTGGATAAACAATATCTGCATCCTTGAAAGCTTCGTCCATGCTGTTGCACTGCTTGAAGGAACCGCCGGTTGCAGCTGCGTTCTTCTTTGCAATCTCAATGCACTCTGGCATAACTTCGTAACCTTCTGGATGAGCAAGAGTTACGTCCATACCAAATCTTGTAAACAGACCAATAACACCCTGTGGAACGCTCAGTGGCTTGCCGTAAGATGGGCTGTAGGCCCATGTCATTGCAACTTTCTTGCCCTTGAGATTCTCTACGCCACCAAACTGGTGGATGACATGAAGCATGTCAGCCATGCACTGGGTTGGGTGGTCAACATCACACTGGAGGTTAACAAGGGTTGGTCTCTGCTCAAGGATACCGTGGCGGTAGCCATATTCGCAGGCATCAATAAATGTCTTCTGATACTTGTGGCCTTCGCCAATGAACATGTCATCACGAATACCAACAACGTCTGCCATGAAGGAAACCATGTTTGCTGTCTCACGAACAGTTTCACCGTGGGCAATCTGGCTGACTTTCTCGTCAAGAACCTGTTCCTCAAGACCAAGGAGGTTACATGCACTTGCGAATGAGAAACGTGTGCGAGTTGAGTTATCTCTGAAGATGGAAATTCCAAGACCAGAATCAAAAATACGTGTGCTCTTGTTGTGCTCTCTGAGGTCTCTGAGTGCATCAGCAACAGTAAAGATTGCATCAAGTTCCTCGTCTGTCTTGTCCCATGTCCAATAGAAATCGTTCTTGTACATGTTGTTGATGTGCAAGGTCTCAAGATGTCTTGCAAGTTCTAAAGCTTTGCTCATTTTATTTCTCCTAAAAGAATTCCTTAACGAATCTTATTTCCTGTGAGTTCCTGGCGGAAAGATGTTGCGCTTCCGTCCTTCTCTTCTGGCTTGTAGAGCATTGGTACTGCTGCATAAAGAGCTGCACATACTACAAGGTCATGCTTCCATGTAATCTCGTTTGGAGCATGTGCCTGTGATTCTGCACCAGGTCCAAAACCTACACATGGGATGCCGTAACGGCCCTGAATTGAAACGCCGTTAGTTGAGAAGGTCCACTTATCGCAAAGAGGGCGACCTACTCTCTTTTCTTTTGCTACGTCATCGGCCCAAAGTCTGGTGTCGCCCCAGAGAGCTTTGTGTGCATCTACCAATGCCTTGACGTGTGGTGCGCTTTCTTTGTTAATCCAAGTTGGGAAGAAGCATTCAGTCTCGTAGACGTGGCCGGTCCAAGCTGGTCTGTCGTACATATACATAGAGACTTTGACGTCCTTTGCGTACTTCTTGCAAGCTGGGAGGTCTTCAATTTCCTTGAGGCAGGACTTGTAGGTCTCACCGGCGGTCATTCTGCGGTCAATTGAGATTGCACAGCTGTCTGCAACTGCACATCTGGATGGAGATGTGTAGAAAATCTGTGAAGTTGTACAGGTTCCTCTTCCAAGGAAGCGAGCATCTTCATAGTGCTCTGGGTTGTACTTTGGATCAAGCATCTTTGCAAGGCCGTGAATTGGCTCTGCGTCTGCTGGGTTCTCGTTGAGATCTCTTACGTTCTCAAGAATCTCTGCCATCTTATGAATAGCGTTGTCACCTCTTTCAGGTGCGGAACCATGGCAGGATACTCCGTGAACGTCAACTCTAATCTCCATTCTTCCTCTGTGGCCTCTGTAGATACCGCCATCAGTTGGCTCTGTGGAAATTACGAACTCAATCTGCTTTGCAGCATCTTCTGGTCCGTTGAAATATTCATTAACAATTGACTGCCAGCACATACCGTCACAGTCTTCTTCCTGAACGGAACCAACAACCATGATTTTGTAGCCTTCTGGGATGAGGCCAAGATCTTTCATGATCTTTGTACCATAGGTAGCTGAAGCCATTCCGCCTTCCTGGTCAGAACCGCCACGGCCATAAATTTGAGTCTCATTCTCCCAACCCTTGTAAGGATCAGAAGTCCAGTTCTCAATGTTTCCAATACCAACGGTGTCAATATGGGAATCAATAGCAATAATCTTGTCACCATTTCCCATCCAGCCTATGACATTTCCTAATTTGTCAATCTCAACCTTGTCATAGCCGAGCTTTTCCATCTCTTCTTTAATTCTATAAACGACACCCTTTTCTTCGCAGCTCTCAGATGGAATTGCAATCATGTCTCTGAGAAACTTTGTCATTGAAGGTCCGTAAGCCTCGGCAGCCTTCTTAATGGCAGCAAAATCCATAAACTTCCTCCATTGTTACAGTTGGCACTGCTTAAACACAGTAGGCCCAGTCAATTCTAGTTAGAAGTCTACAACGCTCTGCAACAAAATGCAACAAATTTTTACTACAGTTAGACAGATTTTAAAAAATTTAAAACTTTAGGGGCTTTTCTACTCCCAGCTAATTTTGCGACTACCGTCAGGTAAAGTTTCCACGTTCCAGTTAACAAACTTAATTCCAAGGGTTTTTGCAAACTCAAGACAGTTTTCATTTGGAAGTTCTTTTGGCTTGTGGGCATCACTGTTACAGCAAATATGAACTCCCGCCTCAAGCGCCATTTCCCAAAATTCAGGAATTGTGTAGTGGTAACGGAGTTTTCCTCCAATTAAGACCTGTCCTTTGCGAAGTCCGTTTCCATTCATCTCAAGTGGCAGGTTGTGTTCCAAGGCACACTGAATTAGGTCTTTGGCGGCTGCCTTTAATTCTGGTCCCCAAGGGGTATTGTAAGCATATAAATCTGGATGCGCGCAGAATAAAAAGAGGCCTGATTCTATGGCTTGAACGTAATTTTTAACATATTCACTTAAATATGGGATATAGTTTGGAATCTTATCCGGATAAATATAAGCCCCTGTGATTGGGTTATGATAAAAATGGTAAGAGCCAATTAGATAATTAAAGCCAAGCTCACCTAAAAGCCTGTCTTTAAAATAAGAATGATATTGAGGAAGATAGTCACACTCGGCTCCCAAGAGAACCTGAAGCCCACCTTGGAGATCTTCCTCTGCACGCGCCTCCAAGACATCCTTAATATATAGAGGGAATTTTTTATAAGGCATTCTAGAGCGACACCAGCGGTCATCAGGCACTGGACAGTGCTCAGAAAAACCTAAGACGGAGTATCCCTCCGCCTTAGCCTCTTTAACGTAATCTGAAATCTCCCCCTTCCCGTGTCCACAATAAAACGAATGGGTGTGAAGATTCACTTTATCTTGCAAATACAACATGTCTTTGCCTTAAAAACTCAAATTTTACCCAACGCCTTTAAAAGCTTCTCTGGTGTCATTGGCCAGCTGGTAATCCAAGCGCCACAAGCATCATGAATTGCAATACCAATGGCAGGAGCAGCACCGTTACAGGCAATTTCTGAAATTGACTTAGCACCAAATGGACCGTAAGCATCATTAACATCAATGAGAACAGACTTAAAGTCTTCTGGAGCTTCAGAAATCATTGGAACCCCGTAATCTGTCATGTTGGCATCAATACAAACCCCGTTCTTATCAAGAATCATGTTTTCGTACATTGAGTGTCCAATTGACTTCATAACAGCGCCGTACATCTGACAAAGTGCAACTTCTGGGTTAATTGGAGTTCCAGCATCCTGAAGGGCATAGAACTTCTGAACCTTGATTTCACCTGTTCTGATATTGACTGCAACCTGAGCAAAGTGTGCACCATATGGAACAGAGGAAGCCTTTGTAACAAAGGTTCCGTGGGCTATCATCTGGCCATGACCATCACCACCACAGGCAGCATGGGAAAGTTCATAGTAGGAGCGACTCTTACCTGTCTTGGAAGAGAAAACTTCACCAGGATATCTAACATCCAAGTCTTTTTCTTCTTCTCCCATCTGATAGGCCGCTTCCTTAATAATCATATCTTTGAGCTTCTTAGTTGCAACCAGTGAAGCGTTTCCACTGAAGAAGGTTCCAGAGGAAGCATAAGCACCGGTGTCAAAGGCGCAAGAGTCTGTATCACCAGAAATTACAGAGATTCTGTCCATTGGCATTTTGAGCACTTCAGCTACAATCTTTGCTGAAATTGTATCAAGTCCAGTACCAAGGTCAGCGCCGCCACTGTTGAGAATCACAGTGCCATCGGTTTCAAGCTTGGCTATGGCTTCTGCGTGGTCAAGGCCTGGAAGACCTGAGCCCTGCATAATCATGGCAAAACCTTTTCCAATCTTCCAGTTTGGATCGCCGGATTCCTCACGTTTACCCCACTGAATCATGTCGCAACCTTTGCGGATGGCTTCATCAAGGCCACAAGAACCAACTGGGACAACAGCACCTTCACGGCCTTCACCAAGGCCCTTGAGGATTTCAAGCATGTAGCCCTCTTCTACGTGATTCTTCAACACCATGTCTTTGTAATCAACACCTAACTTTTCAGCCAAAAGGGACATTGCCATCATAAGACCATAGGTTCCTTTTGGAGTACCATAACCCTGATAAGCCCCGGCTGGTGGGGTATTGGTATAGTAAACCTTAAGGTCATATTTCATATTGTCAACTTTGAAAAGTGGCAGAGTCTTGGAACAGCTGTTCATAGGAACTGTAAGACAGTGGTTACCGTAAGGTCCTGTATTTGCACAAACTTCCATGTAAATACCGGTAATCTGTCCATCTTTGTTTCCCGACATCTTCACATGAACTCTCATTGGGTGACGAGTTGAGTTAGCAATAAACTCCTCTTCTCTTGTGTTGTGACACAAAATTGGCTTACCGGTTACATAGGCAGCATAACCTGTAAGATCTTCAATGAGAATATCCTGTTTTGAACCGTAGCCACCACCAACACGAGTCTTAATAATATGAATTCTGTTCTCTGGAAGTCCGGTTACCCAACCTACAATTCTTCTTACGTGGTAAGGAACCTGAGTTGAAGCATAAACGGTAAGACGTTTGCCTTCCATTCTAGCAAAACAAATATGTGTCTCAAGCGGAGTATGCTGAATCTGGCTTGTCTGATAAGTACACTCAACAACGGCATCAGAAGTGGCAAAAGCTTTATCCACGTCCCCAATAAAACCCTTATTTGAAGCGGCAATATTACGCCTGACATCTGCTCTAAGTGGGAACTGATAGATAACTTTACCCTCTCTTGGATCGCCTGCGAGCTTGTTATATTCATCAAGGTCCGCAGGTGCACCAGACCGATACTCTACAATTCCATTATGAACAATTGGAGCCCCTGGAGCCATGGCTTCTTCAACTGTGAATACTGCTGGAAGCACTTCATAGTCAACTTTAATACGCTTGCAGGCTTCTTTTGCAGCCTCTAAAGTCTCTGCAATAACTGCAGCAACTCTGTCTCCCACGTGTCTGACCTTCATGTTAAACAATCTTCTATCATGTGGAGATGGCTCTGGGTTTCCCTGTCCAGCCTGCATATAGTGAGTTTCAGGAGTATTGAAAGCTGTAAGTATTTCAATAACCCCCTCTACTTTGAAAGCTTCTGTGGTATCAATAGAATTGATGTAGGCACTTGCATGAGGGCTTCTTAAAACCACCATGTGGCAGGTGTCTGCTGGAACAAAATCTTCAACAAAAGCTTTGTCTCCAGTTACCAACTGGGCACCATCAATCTTTGAAACTGGCTTTCCAATCACATCACATTCAGGTCTGAAAGATGGTGCAATGGTTGACTGATAAGCGCCAGTTTTCATCTTTTCTTGGGCAAGTTTTACTGCAAGATAGTAATGTTCATAACCAGCATCTCTGATAAAAATACCAGAAAGACAGTCCTTAATCTCTTCTTTGGTTGGATTTGGATTATTTTCCAAAAGCCAAGTCAAAAGAAGGGCTGCAGCTGGGGCATTGTAGGCACTTTGGACAATACCAGCATCAATCATTGCCTGCTGGACTACCGTCAAATGTTCAGGATTTCCAAGACCATCTGGAGTTCTAATCTCACAACCTTGTACTTCTCCTGCAAGCACCAAGTTTGAAAAAACAGGAGTTCCGTCAACTAAGACAGTATCACTTCCACAAAAACCTTCTGCATCATCACTATCGCGAACTGCAAGATTGCCGTTGAGAAGTAACATCTCTCTGAGTTTTGTGGAAGGCTCAACATCAAAACATCTGTTTCTTCCATTAATAATGCACTCTACTCTCATCTTGCAGCCTCCTGAGAATCTTTCAAGACTTTCTGTGACAAGTCATAAGCTGTGACAGCTAACAAATATTTCTTGTAAGCTGCACTTCCAAAGAGCAAATCATCTTCAATCTTTACAGCGTCACAGGCTTTTACCTGAGCCTGGACCTCTTCATCAGTAGCTCCATTTGCAATACTCTCAGCGAGTTTTGGCAGGGTAAAGATGCCCGAATTTTTAAGTGCTACTGCAATTTTTAAGCCATTAGGGCCGTTTGAGGCACTCATTGTGAGGACTGCATGACTTTGAGCTGTATTAGAATAACGCTTAGAAGCTATGTTGCAACAAGCTGGAATTACTACAGAGAAAATCAGCTGATCTTTAAGTTCTTCATGGTTTTCTAAGTAGAAATCAACACCAACAAAACTCTTTTCTCCGTCTGGTCCCACCAAATTCAAGGAAGCATCACAAGCAAGGAGAGTTGGCCAAAGGTAGGAATCATCTCTGCAAAGGGCAAGGTTTCCACCCAACGTTGCCATGTTTCTCTTGGTTCTAGAAGCCATGAACAAACAAGCTTCTTTGAAATAAGCAGGAGTTTCTTTGGCTTCCACAGCTTCTTGGAAGGTACACATAGAACCAAACTCCACAAAATCATTCTTTTTACCAATAAAATCCAGTTCTTGAACTCTTCCCAAAGAAACTAAAGTACTTGCATCAACAGTACTATTTAATCTGTTGACCTCAGTGCCTCCAGCTAAGTAAGCAGCACCTGGCTCTGAAGCCAAATTAACCGCCTCAATCGCATTTTTTGCTAGAATCAGATTCTCAACCATAGATTCTCCTCTTCTCAAGTAAGTCATTACTTATTCTGTTGGCAATGTTTGCAAGCTCCTGCTCGTCAACGCCAACGACTTTTCTGTTATCCACAACAACTTGTCCGTTTACAATTGTGTACTGCGCAGTGTGGTCACAACCGCAGAACAACAGAGCAGCAATTGGATCACTCTGGCTACCCGCATAGGCAATACCGCTTACGTCAAAACAGGCTAAGTCAGCAGCCCAGCCTTCCTCTAGACGTCCTACGTTGCCAAAATTGAGCATCTTTGCGCCGTTTTCGCAACCCATCTTGAACACATCACGGGCAGTGAGAGCCGTACTTCCATACTTCACGCGGCCCAACAAGAGCGCATTACGCATCTCTGCCAACATATCTGAACTATCATTTGAAGCGCTACCATCTACTCCAATACCGATATTCACGCCTAAATCCAATAATTCACGAGTTCTGCAAATGCCGGAGCCCAAGCGCATGTTAGAAGATGGGCAGTGAGCAATGTGGCTTCCAGTTTTGGCAAGGAGCTTAAGCTCGTCGTCATTGAACCAAATGCCGTGAGCATAGAAGACATCGGGCCCTATTAGCTCGCACTCCTGCATGAGCTCAACGGGGCGGATGCCGTACATGTCTTTGCATTGGTTTTCTTCGTCCATGGTCTCGCAGAGGTGGGTGTGAAGGCGCACTCCGTATTTGCGGGCAAGACGGGCGCTTTCAAGCATGCAACGCTTGGTCACGGAGAACGGCGAACATGGGGCAAGAACAATCTTGTGCATGGCCATTGGTGATGGGTCGTGATATTTTTTGATGACGCGCTCGCTGTCTTCCAGAATTTCTTCTTCTGTCTGGACCACGGTATCCGGTGGAAGACCGCCGTCTTTCTTGGAAAGGCTCATGCTACCACGGGTTGGAGAAAAGCGCATTCCAAGTTGATCTGCTGCCTTGAACTGAGCCCCGGTTAAATCCTGACCTTTGCACTGCTTTGGGAACACATAGTGGTGATCTGTTGAGCAGGTACAACCGGTCTTTAGAAGCTCTGACATGGCTAAAAGTGAAGAGTAATAAATTGCTTCTTCGTCAATATATTTCCATACTTCGTAAAGATATACTAGCCAATCAAACAGCTTTGCATCCTGAACAGCGGGGAGGTTTCTGGTTAGGGTCTGATAAAAGTGATGGTGTGTGTTAACAAAACCTGGAACGACCGCTAGTTTGGATCCGTCAATTATTCTGTACCCAGCTGGACACTGGAGGTTTTTACCAATGGTTTTAACTTTACCATCCGAAATAATCATATCAACACCATACAGAGTGTCCTTTGCAGGATCTGTCATGAGTGCGTATATGTTACTTAAAAAAATACCCTTTTCGTTCATAAACTTCCCTTTTTACTTCTCCTTCTTGTTTATTGTCTTGGTATTGGTTGTCCGGTTACGTAGTAATCATCATACGTATCAATGACTTTTTCTTTTACACCGTTTTCTCTATTTTCAACGGCTTTAGTCAAGAAACGTCTAATCATTCTGCGGGTTGCTTCACGTCTGAATTCCGGCATAGCACGTGGAGATATTACAGTATCAAAGCCTGCAATTTCTTCTTCAATTAGCTCTGAAGTAAGGTGCTTTCCAATGATGATATTTTCCACATCACGACTTCTGTTAGTCTTTGCACCAGTTGCAGTTGCTGAAACTCTGTAATCCTTTACAGTGCCATCATCATTGAACTTGATGGCTTGGCTAAGAGTAATTTTACTAATAGCGTTAGCCTTTCTGGTTCCAACCTTATGCCAGAAGATGTAATCAAAATCGTCTTCAGAATATGGAAGAATAACTTCAGTTATCATTTCATCCGGCTGAAGGTCAATGGTTCTGAACTTAATAATGAACTGACTGACAAGCTCTTCTCTGCTGCCGCGAACCGATGAAATCTTAACTCTTGCGTCCAAAAGATATAATGGACCCGGAGTGTCGCCCTTTGGGGAAGCGTTAGCAATGTTTCCACCAATGGTTGCGCTGTTTCTAAGAGCAACAGCACCCATTCTGGAAGCTGCCTGTCTTAAATGCCAAGGGCAGAGCATATTCTCAGCAATCTGAGAACTGGTGCAACCTGAACCAATACAACATTCGCCCTTTTCATTTATATAAATCTTCTTAAGTTCTGGAAGATTTCTGACAATCATGACAGGTTTTTCAAACTTTGGCTTAAGACCAAGAGTTCTCTTGTGAGAAACCATCAGGTCACTTCCGCCAGCAAGAACTATTACATCATGCTCCGCTTTAATCTTTAAAGCCTCCTTAAGAGTCTTTGGCATGTAGCACATTACTTCATTTTTCACTTCTTCCATAAGTGTGCTC
>CAVCYP010000005.1:38916-56791 GCA_963606545.1 Sphaerochaetaceae bacterium | reverse complement strand
ACATAACCTGAGCAGGCGAATGTCTGCCCTTTTTTTATTATGTCAGAAGAAGGAGAAAAAAATGACTGCAATTGAAGTTAGAGACTTAATCAGTAACGATTTATGGCAAAATACGAACATTGCCGCAGTAGGTGTAAAAGAGTTCCAAACCCTTGATGAAGCAGCCTCCAAATTGACAGAAGCTGAAGAAAAACTGGAGTTCAACAACACCTGTGAGGCACTTTTGGAAGAATCTCACAGCAACTCCATTGCAATTAGATACCTTGCAACAATAACTGGTCGCCATCCAATGGACGACAGATACATTTTCACAGTACTTGAACAGTACTATGAAGCCTCAAAATGGGATGAGGTAATCTTCCTTGGCAATAAGATTCTTAGCTTCAATGAAAGCTCTTATGCTCTAAAAGTTCTTTCAGATTGCTACGAAACTCTTGGCCTGCAGGATAAGAAAATTGAGACTTGGGAACGCCTTGTCAAGGTAGATTTTGATGAAACAGAAGTCCTCTACAAACTTGCAGACTACTACAATGAAAGAGGTGAAACTCAAACTGCCCTCAACTACTTCAGAAGCATTATCAGAAGACACATCAAGGCTCAAGATCTTGCTGCCCTTAAGACAGTTTGGGCAAAAATCGTATCAATTAAGAGCGACAATTCAGAATATCTCATTGGTCTTGCATCAAAAATTGCAGATTCAATGGGGTCTGAAAAAGGTGCATATTTCCTTGAGAGCATCTACAATCAGGGAAATTTTGATAACAACGTTAAGATAAAGATTCTTAAAACCATCATCAAATATGCTCCACATGACCTTAGTGCTAGAGATAGGCTAATTGAACTCTGGAAAGAAAAGTATAAGGAAAATCCAAGACTTGATTACTGCCTCAACAACACAGGAATCCTTCAAGATTATTTGAATATTAACATTGCAATTGAGAAATTTGAGCAGGAAATTAAATTTGTTGAAGGAGCCTTTGTCTATCATGAGACCTGGGGCCTTGGAAGAATTAAATCCATACTCAAAGACGAAATGCAGATTATCTTTGTAACAAAGGGCCTTCACTCTATGAGCTGTTCAATGGCTTATAAGAGCCTCAAGGTGCTTTCCAAGAATCACATTTGGGTTCTCAAAGCCGGAGTTCCAAAAGAAAAGCTTGCTGAAAAGCTCAAAACAGATCTTAAATGGGGCCTTAAAGTCATGCTTTCCTCTTTGGGTGGTGAAGCTTCTCTTAAACAAATGAAAGCAGAACTTGTTCCAGCAGTATTCACAGAAAAAGAATATTCTGCATGGTCTGCACTTGCAAAGAAAGAACTCACAACTAATCCGTACTTTGGAATTAGCGAAAACTCAAGTGATGTCTATGTCCTTAGATCAACACCAATTACTTATGAAGAAAAAGCTCTCAGCCTCTTTAAGAACGCTAAGGAAATCTATGATAAGACAAAGATTCTCAATGATTTTATTGCTCACAAAGGTCAAACAGATGGGGATGAGTTTGCAGCAATGATTAACTATTATGAAGGCAAGGCTCAAACCTCCTCCAACGAAGCATTGATTGCTTTCCTTATTCTGCAGAACCTCAAAGAACGCTACAACATGAGTTTCATACATCTTAACGGATCTTTTGCTGATTACTATAACAAGCTTGGAAACCTGAAAGCTTTCTTCACCTCCATCCAAGATGCTGATATTAAAAAAGCCTTTGTTGAAGAGATAAGAAATAATGTTGAAAATTGGCAGGACGTACTAATCTCACTTTACCCACTCTACATGACCACCTACATGGCTGACATGATTAAACGTGGGCCAAAGAAGAACGCAATTACTCGCATCTTGGCTAACAGCGTGGCCAACTACAAAGATGACCCCGATTTCTTCCTCTACCTAGATAAAACCTATGAAGAAAAAGAATGGGCAAAAGCCAAGTGCACCAGCGAAACTCGCCTCTTCACAAAGCTATCTTTGCTTGCCTCCGTTAATCGCAGAATAGACAACCAGACAGATGTCACAGAGAACAAAAAACGCCAGAAAGCTCTGGATGCCGATCTTTTCTCAGAAAAGCAACTTGTTTTGAACTATATAAATAATGCAGATGAATATCAGGCTCAAAAGCTCTATTCAATGCTCAAGGGAATCCCTGATATTGAAAACAACAAGCTCAGAATTAAGCATGCTATTGCAACGAAATTCCCTGAAGAATGGGAAGCCATCACCGGTGATAATCCTAACAAAGCAATTGATAAAAAGAAGATTATTCCTAAGGGACTTCTCTGCTCTCAAGCAATGTTTGATGCAAAGAGTGCTGAACTTGACCACATCATGAACGTTGAAATTCCTGAAAACTCCAAGGAAATTGGAACGGCAAGAGAACTTGGAGACCTCAGAGAGAATGCTGAGTACCAGTATGGTAAAGATAAGCAAAAGAACCTCAACTTCTTGATGAATAAGCTTACAGATGAGATTTCTGTTGCCCAAGTAGTAAAACCAGAAGATGTAGATACCAACTATGTCTGCTTTGGAACTGTTGCAGTATTTAAGGATAATGCAACTGGTGAAGAAGTTACCTACACTCTATTGGGACCATGGGAATCAGATCCTTCTAAGAATATTCTTAACTTCAAAGCTCCACTTGGACAGAAGCTTTATAACCTTGAAAAAGGTGAAGAAGCAAAGTTCTCCATTAACGGCGTAGATTACGACTACACAGTTTTGGACATTAAGTTGGCAGATTTCTAGAATGTTTAAGAACCAAGCTTTTCAGCTTTGAGATCATAGAGCCAAACGGCACCTTTAACAGACTCAAAGCCAAGGCTAGTTAAATAGGTCTGAGCCGCAGTTAAAGTACTGAAAGTTGTTGAAACATCATCTATCAGTATAAGGCTGCGGTTTTTTAATGCCTTTAGAGCCTCCTCTAGCTTATAAGCATTATTAAAATCAAAGCGTTTATTAATTTTGCCAAGTCTTTGGCTTCTATCAAGTAATTTTTGCTGGGTACTAGAGTTGCTTGTATTGACTAAAAGGGAAAGCACCTTCCGGTTTAAATACTTTGAAACCTCTTTCATCTGATCCCAACCTCTTTTTTTTAGACTTTTTTTACTACAGGGAATTGGAACTATTACTGCAGTTTTTGAAGGATCCAAGATATCTAAAGCTTTATTCAGCATATAGCCAACCACTCTTGCTAGACGTTTATCATCATGGAACTTGAAGCGTTGTAGTACAGAATAGGATAAATCTCCATCATAAGTTGAGACACAATAAATGGGAAACGCCCCCTCCTTTAAACCTGATTTTAAGCATCTAGGGCACCTATATTCAGAGCTAACAATTGGATAAAAGCAAACAGGACAACGAGCCATGAAGGTGTCGTACTGTTCCTCCTCCAGGAGACTTAAGCACGTAGGACATAAACCAGCGTTATTTTTTGTAGTGTTGAGGACAGCATCACAAATCAAACAGTGGTCAATGAACATCTACTATTTCTTTCACCTCATTTGCTTTCTCTTTAAGCTGCGACAACATAATCATGGCCTGCATAGGCGTTAAATGATCAACATCAGCGTTACTTAATTCTTGAATTAGTTCAAGAGCAGAACCATCCAGAACTGAAGCAGAAGAGCTTGCATCACAACCATCATTTGTAAAAAGACTTCCTTGATTCATTGAGTAGTCTGCAAAATGCCTACTTTGGAAGCTTTTAGCATCTTTTATAACAGAAGCAGGAATACCAGCCATCTTAGCTACATGTATACCATAACTAGAATTAGCAACCCCGTCTTTAACTTTGCGTAAGAAAACTACATTGCCATTTTCTTCTAAAACATCCAAAGTCAAAAGTCTAATTGAGGAAGTATCCATTAAAGTAAGCTCATGATAATGGGTTGCAAAAAGGGTTTTGGGACCTTTTGCCATTAGATTCTTCATTACGGCATAAGCAATGGACATTCCATCTTGAGTACTGGTTCCTCTACCAATTTCATCGACAATAACAAAACTGCGGGAAGTGCAAGTTCGTAAAATAAAAGCGGCTTCTTGCATTTCAAGCAAAAAGGTGGATTCGCCACGAGCCAAATTATCCATGGCCCCTACTCTACAGAAAATTTTATCCACAAGTCCAATCTTTGCACTTGTTGCAGGAACAAAGCTTCCAATATGGGCTAACAGGATTATCAAAGCATTTTGTCTCAAGAAAGTAGATTTTCCGGCCATATTTGGGCCCGTAATCAAACAAAACCTTGTTGCCATATCAAGACTGTTAGCAACAAATTTTCCAGGGCCAAGTTGATGTTCTACAACAGGATGCCGTCCATCAGTTATCTCAAGGACATCCTGCTCAGTAACGGTTGGACATACAAAAGAAGAATCCACGGCGACGGTTGCAAGACTCTGATAAACATCTATGGTATTTAAAAAATGACCTATAGAATTTAGTACAGGACTTAATTCTAGACATCGGGTTAAGAGAGCATTGTAGAGTTCACGTTCGCGGTCTTCTGCAGTGGCGCTGGCAGTGAGCATTTCCTTTTCGTACTGGATAAGCTCGTTGGAGGTAAAGCGTTCTCCATTAACAAGGGTTTGCTTTCTATAAAACGTTGTAGGAACACGAGATACCTGACCTTTTGGGACTTCAAGGAAGTAGCCGATAATCTTATTATAGCCAAGTTTTACAATTGTCAGACCGGTTTCAGCTTTGACCTTTTCTAGGTATTGCTTTAAAAGATCATCGCCATGGTCTTTAAGACTACGTTTTTCGTCCAAGAGGGCATCGTAGCCAGGAAGAATAACCTCTCCTTCAGAAAACTGGCCAAGACACTGCTCGTTAATTGCACTGTGAATTTCGTTCATGTAGGAGGCACAGGCATTAAGTGCCTCACTGGTAATGTTGGCCTCAAAAAGTGAACTGTAGCGTTCATATTGTTCAGATACAAGGCCAAAGAAGGCGCTAATTGTCTGCTTAATTGCAACCAAGTCATGTGGAACGGCACGTTTTAAAAGAACCCGCGTTGTTAACCGGTTTAAATCTCTTGAAGTAGAAATTGCCTCCCTGACTCTACTAAGTTCCGCAGAATTAGAATATAAGAATTTAACCCAATTTTGACGTTCTTCAATGGCATTTAAATCCCGTAGTGGAAACGACATCCAGTTTTTAAGCAGCCGATTTCCTCCTGCGGTTCTAGTTCTATTTATTGTGTCAAAAAGAGAATACCTAGTTGAGCCATCAAAAAGATTGTTAAAAAGTTCAAGATTACGCCGTGAAGACTCATCCATGAAGACATAGGAGTCTTGGCAGTCCAATTTGTAATCAGTTAAATGACTTACAGAACTCTTAGAAGTTTCCTTTACATATCTTAAAAGGGCTCCTGCAGGACCTATTAATTTGTCATTTGTTTGAAGACCGTAGGCACTAAGAGAGTTAACTCCAGCCTGCTCACATAAGAGTTTATAACCCGTTTTGACGGTAAAATACCAAGATGGAAGCTTTGTTACCATTGCATGGAAATCATCAATGGCTGCTTTAAAAGTGCTATCCATAAAATATTCATCTTCACAGACTAGAATTTCTTTAGGTAAAATTTGCTCCAAAACAGCCCTGATACCCTGAATTCTATTTTCCTTTGGGAGGCTTCTAATATGAAAGTCTCCGGTTGAGACATCGCAGAAGGCGCAACTGTTTTGGAAGATTGAAATTATAAAATTAAAACTTCTGTCATCCAAAAGGTCTTCATCCACAACCGTAGCTGGAGTAACAATACGTACAACTTCCCTTTTTGCAAGTTCTTTTGATTTTTGAGAAAGCTCCATCTGCTCACAAATTGCAATCTTTTTGCCAGCGTCAAGAAGCCTTTTAAGGTAGTTTTTGGCTGCATGGTATGGAATTCCGCACATAGGAGAATCTCCTCTGTGGGTAAGAGTTAGATTCAAAATTGCAGAAACTTCACGCGCGTCATCATCGAACATTTCATAGAAGTCACCAAGACGAAAGAACAGTACCATATCTGGGTACTGCTCCTTCATTTGTTTATATTGACGCATCAAAGGTCCATCAGCCATACAACCCCTAAACCCTTAAATCAAACTTGTAGAAATAGCAAGAACCAAGCTCATTCCGCTTGTTGCACTCTTGCCATGGAAGTAACTTCCACCAATCCAGTTAAAGGAATGTGAACCGGTAGAATCCAATGTATAGGTTGCATTCTTAACAAGATAAAGACCAAGTGGGAACCCACTAATCTTTAACTTAATTCCAGCTCCAGTAGCGAAATACCAGTTAAGACCCGCTTTAAGGGTATCAAGACTTGAGGTGATTCCAGTGGCACTAATAAAAGCCTCTGCCTGAATTACATTCTCCACCAGCTGGTAACTGATTTCAAACATGTTATCCCAGAGGAAGGCTTGGTCTGCAATTGTACTAAAGCCACGCCCAATTGTCATGCCATCAATGTAAAGCATTTCATACTTTGTTGCACCAAGCTTTGCATCCCAGAACTTAAGTCCCTTCTTTTCATAGTCATAAAGCTGAGGAAGCATTATGCTAGCCGAGGTTGTAGCACAGAGCATAATGTTCTTAGTATCTCCCTCTTCTGTCTTAAAGGAGAAAAGCTTTGCATAACCAGCTGCAGTTCCAGTCAATTTTACATAATTTGAAAGACCGCCAAGAATACCACCGGCATAGGTTACACCAGCATTGACAACATAGCCCTTTGTAGTATTTGTGACATAGTCTCTTCCGTCCCACTGAACAGAGAAGGAAAGCTTATTTGAGAACTGCCATCTTTGTCCGTACTGGAAGGTCAGTTTTTCAAAAGGATCATACTTAGCGGTATCATAAACAGCCTTGTTTAAGCCAACAGAAAGTCCGCCACTAACGGTAAGTCTACCAAAGTCATAAATGAATGTATAACCTGTTGAATAACCAAGGGTGAAAGAGAATAAATTGTAGTCCATCAAGTTTTTAGCTGCTGGATAGGCATTGCCTGCAGCATTCCACTCAGCTGAACTGGTATAGCCCAGTGGGTAGGTTTCTGAAGCATTTCTTCCATCATAATAAGGAACATTGGTATTTGCTCTCTGAAGTTCATCAGAAACCTGTTTATGCGAGAAACTAAAGGAAATTGAATTGGACCAACGCTTTCCTTTAAACCAGCTGTCTCCAAACGAGAAGGAAAGCGACTGAGTATCAGGCGAGATTGTTGTTGAAATTTCAAGGCTTTGACCTCTTCCACCAAGGTTAGTGTCTGCCCAAGTCAAGAAACCGGATACAGGGAAACCATCTACAGTACCGCCAAAGGTAGCTCCAAATTGAATATTCTTTTGACTGCCCTCTTCTACTTTAAACTCAACAATAACGTTGTTTGGATCTTCACTTCCGTAAAGGAGATTATAATCAATTGAGGAAAGAAGACCTGTATTATAGAGGTTTTGAGCACTGGTAATAAGCTTTGCTTTTGAGAAAACATCGCCAGGATTAAGAGTAAGCTCACGAGTCATGACATATTCTTTAGTATTTGTCAGACCAGTAATTATAATATTTTCAATGTAAGCCTGAGTTCCTTCTGTGATGTACAAATAATACTTAACTTGCATGGTAGTATCATCCCGCTCATCAGAAATACTCATACCATTTGAAATATAGCCGCTGTCGTAATAAAGGTCAGCTACAGCTGTGTACTCTTCCTGAACCTGTTGAAGATTCAAAACAGAACCAACTGCCATGCTCTGAACCGCAGCAATCTCTTCATCCGAGTAAATTGTATTTCCAATTACCTCCAAACCACCGTAGAACCACTGAAGGCCCTCATCAATGAGGAAGGTCACAGTTACATCTTTATATTTATCGTCTGTAGACTCAACTTCTTCAATAACAGGCTCCCCAACAATCACATCAATATAGCCGTTTGTCTGATAATAAAGAGCTATAGCAGAGACGTCAGCTTGAAGCTTACTCTCATCAAGGAATCCATTATTAAACAAAGATTTAACTTTACTTGTAACCTGCTTCTTCAACGTTGCCGAATCTACTTTTTCGTTTCCTGAAAAACCTATAGAAACAATTCTGGTCTGTAAGCCCTCAGTCACAGAGAACACCACAGAAAACGTATTATTTTCTGCATTCTCATTGATTGTCAGCTCAACCGGCACATCCTCAAAGCCCTTACTTGCGTAGTAATCCACTACTTCTTGCTTAGCGCTCTCAAAAACCGATTTTCTTGAGGTGTCATAGTAAGAACCTGCACTAATTGTGGTCAGCGCTTCTCTTAAATCAGCAGTTTTGACCTTTTCATTACCTTCAAAAGAAATAGAAGAAAGCATTGGAATCTCATAGAAATCAAAAACCACCTGAAGTCCGCCAGTTTCTTCGTTTTTAACTGCTTCTGTAGTAAAGAAATCAATACCATCAATTGAATAAAGAATATCTTCAATTTCCGAGAAAACTGAATCCGAAAACACAGCGTGTCTATAGGAATATAAGGCATCATCAATTGTTAATGCGCTGACATTATGTAAGCCATTATAAACGAATTGTTCAATTTCCTGGCCCTGCCACCATTCACCTGAGGCAAAAACCATAGAGATAGAAACCAAAACGATAAGTGCAATGGAAATAACTTTTTTCATCTATAATCTCCTGCGTTTAAATCAAAATTGAATCCTCTTGGTTACACTAAAACCAATAGTATCTAAAATATTGAAAGCGGACAACTCTTGTGGATTCGTAAAAATGGTAAACGTTCCAATAGGATTGTCCCAATCAACACTAAATTCCATATCTAAGATCAAATCATTTGAAAGGAAATGACCGTATTTTGAAGTATTATTGTGACTGGTGTCTGACTTCAGTCTGAAGGACATTTGAGCAAAGACGCCAGAGGCAAGGTATTTTCCTGCAAACAAAGAAGTTCCATCTAAATATCGGGATAAGAGGCTTATATCATTCTTACCAGATAGCTGGCCAGGTAGAGCGTCAATTATGATGTTCTGCAGGATGTTTGAGCGCAAGGAAAAAATATCAAAGCCAAGGGATTCGCGGATAGTTGCGGTCAGCGAATAGTTGTTGTTGGACTCAATCAAGCCAAGTCGTGAGATTGCGTCAGTTGCGGCGGCGGCAAGAGAAGCTACGGAGGCAACTGAGACGGTCTGGTCAAAGCTACTTGAAGGCAAAATTGTCTGGCCAAGAAGGGAAAGAATCTCGTTTTCTGTCATGCTTGGAGTGCTGGTAAATCTTGGAGAGATGTTGTCCAACGTGGCGTTTTGCAGAATTAAACTAATTTCAACTTTATCCCCGGAGGAGTCGTAGTCTTTGAGTTTTGCGGTTAAATTTAGGAGAAAGGACAGGCCGGTAGAGTTAGTTGTACCGTTGTTTCGTGGAGTTAAATCTAGGCTTCCTTCAGAGATATAGAAGTCGTTCTGGAAATAGTAAACCTGTCCAGTTTTAAAAGAAAGGGAGCCACTTGTTTCAATAGATTTTGTTTCTGGTAAATAAGATAAGTAAACTGTCTCCCCTTCACTTAACGTAAAATCAATGAAGGCTGAATCTTTTTGAGGATAGCAGAATTCAACGTCACTTCCAATTGTTAAAGTAACGTCCAAATTTATTGGAGAATTCAACTGATAAATCCAGTCCTGCTTATCTTCAATGTCAAAATCTATAAGAGTGTCTGAAATTACTGCATCACAGCTTAAATAAGGTTTTCCATTGCTAATTCCATAAGTAACAAGGCCAGTTGTATTGCCTCTTAATTCAAGTTCACTTGAGTCTAGTGGAAGTGGAACCCATAAATCTACTGGAGAATGAACATCCGTAGTAACTTCAAGACTTTCAACCTTTAAGTTCTGCAAATCCAACGCAATAGAAACGGTAGCATCAATAAATCTACCATCTTTAGTGCTATGTCCAACAACTGGTGTCCTTGCAATTTTGAAGCTATGGTCTTGAACTGAGATGGCTATGTTTTTTACTGAAAGAGTTTGCTCCGGTAAGTAGGAAAGCCACATTTCAAGACTTTGACAATAAAGCATTCCATAAAGTTTTGGATCTTTAGGATTACCTTGAATCAGTAAATCTCCTGTAATATCGGCTTGGTTGACACCCATTATAATTAAATCTGTAAACTGATTTACAAGTGGGAGAGGCAAGTAAATATTTGAAGCATAAAGGTCAAGTTCGTCCCCGTAATAGCCCTTTAAATCAAAGCCAAATAGAAAATTTTTATCAACATGTACATCTAAATATTTATTTGCAGTATCAATAGTTCCGTTAATTAAATTTCCAGTTAAGGTAAAGATTTCTTTACTAAAAAAGATGTCAACTGAAGTATCTGGAATACTGTAACCATCATCTAATAAGAAGTCTTTCAGTCCAACTGTAAAGCTCACATCAAAATCAAGACCGGTAACAAGAGAAAGTAAACTTGTTGCAAAAGACTCCAGTCTAGCTGAGAAAATTATAGTCCCACTTTGCTTATCATTTTCATATATTCTCTTTTCAACTTCATTTTCAAAGGAGAAAGAAAAAAGCATAGACATGTCTGAGGAATTAAGATTGAAATCAATGTCTTTTAGTGAAAGAGAACCAAGGTTGCCACTTGAGTCATAAAGACCAAAGTTTCCATCCTTATACTGAGCATTAAAATCAAATCCACTAGCCTGTGCCCAATTAACCTTTCCCTGAGCAAAGAAACCGTTTTCGTAAGTTCCCAACAGGTTTAGTTTTATATCTATCAAAGAATTAACATCAAGCTGAAGATTATATTGTTTATTGGTTACTGTTCCAACAATTGAAAATATTCCCTTATCATCTTTTAAATCCACCAAGGCAGAAACGCCATCTCCTGCAATTGAAGCAAGAGAAGCAAGAGATGGATAATCAAAAGTTAGAGCTCCGGTAAAGTTGTAAGTATCTTGGCCTCTTACAATCTTTAGGTTATCTAAAGAAAGTTTCCTGTCATTTAGACTGGCCGTAAAGCCAAAACTAAAAAAATCGGATACCCTCGTGGAAAAATCATTTATCTTAGTGTCAAACTTACCACTAATTAAATCATAACTCACCGTGGCATCTAAAGTTACTGCCACTGATATTAGGTCAGTAACCTTTACCTCAAGATCATTAAGTTTTCCGTTTATATTTGCCAATCTTTGGTCTTCTAAAGTTGCTGCAAAGGTAAAAAACTGACTGTCCACTTGAATTTCAAGTGGATTTTTTATCACCTTTACATCAAAAGGTATTGTATTTTCAGTTAAATAATTTGATTCAATGAAGGCACTAGCAGTTATAGCCTCTTCATTTTGCCAATCTAAAGTACCATAAATTGAGGTTTTAGACAAAATTGGAGATGAAAGCCTAAAACTATAAGACTTGGTTCCTTCTATAAAATCAAACGTTAAGGCTGCTAGCTCTGAACCATTCTCCGCATTTTGAAGAGAAAGTCTTCCATCTGGAATTAAGTTGTTGTAATCAATTGAACCTGAATAAGAAAGTCTTAGGCTATTTGAAGTAATAGCAAGAGTTCCAACTTCAAGAAGAGAATCATTTAACGTAGATTCAAAGGAAACAGCACCACTGTAAGATTTAGAGTCAATTTCCAAATTCATGACAGCAAGGTTCATTGAGAAAAGCCCTGAGTCAACATACTTACTTACGTCATTTATTTTTTTAATTGAAAGATTTTCAAGAGTAGCAAAGTTAAGAATTTTCTCTTTTAGATTTATACCAAAAACAATAGACCCATTAAAACTAGTGTTCTTGGTAATAACCTTTTGTTGTGAAAGAAATTGATTATAAATTGCAGTATATTTCTGAGGACATAATTCCGACAAATACAGCTTTGTTTCAATAGTATTAGTAGCCTCTTCAGCCAAAGAAAGAGAAATGAGACCATCTAGCTGACTTCCAACTTTAACAGAAAGAGTGGCTTCTTTTTTTGCTTTAAAATCAAAAACAATATTAGCATTACTTGGTAGCGAGGCACAGTAAAAATTATTCAAAGTAGCATTTAGGCTGGAAATTTGAGATAAATCTTTAATACTTGTACTAACATCAAGGTTAGTAGAAAAGCTTTCAACAAGAGCATTTGTACTTTCCCCTTTAAGGAAGGCTTTAAGACGTGCTTCTAAATTCTTTTTATTGTAGGAAAGATCAAGTTCTCCACTTTGCGCCATTAAACTTGAAAGCGTAAAGTCTTCAAGCCCGCTGGTTTTTAGGCTATCAAAATAAACAAAACCAAGACTATTAAAAGTAGAAAGCCCCACATTAAAGTTAGCAGTCACCCCTTTTACTGTAGCCTCATACTCCCCATAATTTAAATTACTCTGAGAAATGTAAGCCTCAAGGTCAACCTCGCAGCTATCCAAATAATAGTCTATATTTGCAGTAGTCCCGCTAAAACTAGCCTCACAATTCAAATATGAGCCATCAATACTCTCTAAGTAAGTTGCAACCTTCACCATGTCATCTTTCAAATTTACCAAAGCCGATATTTGTTTGGCGCTTACGTAATTGTCATAACTTACGCTATCCAAGGAGGCTGTAATTTGTAAGTTTTCATCAACAGAAAGACGAAGGTCCTTGGCTTGTATTTCATTTACCTGCACAAAAGGAATGTTAAGATCAGCTCCTGTAAAACTAATTTTACCTTCCTTTGAAGCAATATAGGCTGAAGCACCTATGTTAGTTACATTAGTCTTAACTTTTGAATAATCAACAATTGCATTTAAATTAGATAAATGAATAGTAATATTTAATTCAGGAAGATTTAAAGGTCCTGCACTTGCGCTAGACCCTTTATTCAAATTTGAAATAAAAGCAATAGAGTCATTATTTACATAAACACTTGCATTGGAAATAGTTACATCAACATTAGGAGAGCCCCACCCTATTGCAAGTTTTACCATATCAAAAAGGCCCAAAGAAATATCTATCTTCTCTATATTAATTAACGAAGTATTAGAATTAGAAATCTCAATCTTGTTAAAAGTAATAGCTTTGGCTAAAGTTCCATCCATAGATTCAACTTCAACCTTAATTCCAATATCTCCAAAATCAGTTGAATTCGAAATCAAAGCCTCTACTTTCTCATAGCCTATTTTTGCAAAGCCTAAAGTACAAACTAAGACTAATGCACATAAACAAACGAGTAACGAGATAATTATAGAGGACGCGGTAACACGAAACTTCATTCACGCCAATTATACTGATTCCTTTGACTTGTCTCAATTGAAATAGTGTGTGTTTTGTGTGTAATATTCATTGCAAGTACAATTTTATTGGAGACACAGGATGCCAGTTATTCAAAAAGGCTTTTGGGTCCTTGAAGGACTTGATGGAGCTGGAACTACAACTCAACTTAGAAATCTAGAGAAGGCTCTTACTGAAAAAGGTATTAGGGTACATTGTACCTGCGAGCCCACTAAGTACGAGACCGGAAAGTTTTTACGCCAAGTGCTAAGCGGTGAAATTAAAGTTCCTCAGTCAACTGTTGCCTATTTATTTGCATCTGATAGAGATAATCATCTTAACAACCCGGAGTATGGCATTCTTTCTCATATTTCAAATGGCGAAATTGTAATTTCAGACAGATATCTCTTTTCTTCCCTTGCCTACCAGAGCATTGGCTTTGATTATTCTAGAGTAGTTGAGTTAAATTCTCAGTTTCCCTACCCTGAATACGTTATATATATAGATACGCCAGTTTCCGATTGCATCAGTCGCATTGATTCTCGTGGTCAAGCTAAGGAGATTTACGAAAAAAGCGAGTACCAGAAAAAGGTTCATGAAAACTACGAAAAGGTTTTCTCTTCGCTTCCAGAGGGCTGTAAACTCTTGAGAATTAATGGTGCAGGCACACGGGAAGAGATTTTCCAAACCATTTGGTCTCAACTTAATTTTTAATAAGCATATTTTCACTAAAATTTGTTGCCATTTGTTGCAATTTTTCTTGCGAATCTGTTCTTTTGTGGTAGTATAAAAATGATAAACCTTAATATAAGGGCAGGACACAAAAGTGCAAGACAAGTGTGCAATTGAATTGAGAGGTATTACCAAGACTTTTGGTAAAGTCATTGCTAACGATGACATCAACCTTTCTATAAACAGAGGTGAAATACTTTGTCTGCTGGGTGAGAACGGTAGCGGAAAGACCACGCTAATGAACATGCTTTCCGGTATCTATCAGCCTGACGCTGGACAAATATTCAAAGATGGAGAACCTGTTACAATTAGATCTCCAAAAGATGCCTATGGTCTGGGAATTGGAATGATTCACCAGCATTACCATTTGGTTGACGTCTTTACAGCAGCTCAGAACATCATTTTGGGCCTAGATGAAGGCAAAATGAACCTTTCAGCAGTCAATGACAAGGTCAAAGAGATTTGTGATCGCTATGGTTTTGACATTGATCCAAAGATGAAAATCTACGACATGTCTGTCTCTCAAAAGCAGACGGTAGAAATTGTCAAAGTCCTCTACCGCGGCGCCGAGACCCTCATTCTTGACGAGCCAACCGCCGTTTTAACCCCGCAGGAAACTGATAAGCTCTTTGCCGTCCTCAGAAACATGAAGGCCGATAATAAAGCAATTGTTCTTATCACTCATAAGCTTGCCGAGGTTTTGGATGTATCGGACAAGGTAGCAATTCTGCGTAAGGGTAAGTACATTGGAACCGTCAATACAAAGCAATCCACCGCTCAGTCTCTCACAGACATGATGGTTGGAAGATCTGTAAAACTTAATATTGACCGTCCAAAGTTCAACAATCCTACTGACAAACTGGTTATTGAAGGTCTAACTGTTGTTGATGGTGAAGGAATTACCAAACTTGATGATGTTTGCTTCACTGCAAAAACAGGTGAAATTTTGGGAGTTGCAGGTATTGCTGGTTCTGGACAAAAGGAACTGCTGGAAGCGATATCGGGTCTCTACCCTATTAAGAGTGGATCTATCAAGTTCAAAGGCGATGACAAGGATGTTGAGCTGGTGGGGCTGGCTCCAATGCAAATCAGAAAAGTTGGCGTTGGCATGGGCTTTGTTCCAGAAGACAGACTTGGTATGGGCCTTGTTGGTTCAATGGGCATGACTGGCAACATGTTGCTGCGTTCTTGGAGAAAGGGCAAAGGAGTCTTTGTCAATAGAAAAGACCCAGAGGATTTGGCTCAGCACGTTTGGGATGAACTTGAGGTTGTAACCCCTTCTACTGCCTTCCCTGTAAGAAGAATGTCAGGTGGAAATATTCAGAAAGTTCTTGTAGGAAGAGAAATTGCTACTAATCCTCCAGTACTGCTTACAGCTTATGCTGTTCGTGGTTTGGATATTAATACTTCCTATGCAATTTACGCCCTTCTTAATGAGCAGAAGATGAACGGATCTGCTGTTCTTTACATTGGTGAAGAGCTGGACGTTCTACTAGAGCTCTGTGACAGAATTTTGGTGCTTTGTGGTGGTAAGGTCAGCGGTATTGTTGATGCTAGAACCACATCAAAAGAGGAGATTGGTTTCATGATGACCACTGTTGGTGGCAAGGGAGGTGTAAAATGACACACGAGTCAAAAACCCCTCTTATTAGATTAGCTAAAAGAGATTACATTGATCCAAAGAAAGCAATTGCAATTCGTATTGGCTCAATTGTTGTGGCCTTGATTCTTGCAGCTATCCCAATTTTACTTACTGGAGTTAATCCAGTTGCTGCTTATGGTAAAATGATTGAAGGTTCTTTGGGAAAAGCTTCTTATATCAAAGACACAGTAAAAAAAGCTATCCCTCTTCTTATCTGCGCTATTGGTATTGCCCCTTGTTTTAAGATGGGCTTCTGGAACATTGGAGCTGAAGGTCAGCTAACCTTTGGTGCCATTTGTGCTTCCTTCTTTGCTATTAACTTTGGAGCAAAACTTCCATCTGCAGTTATTCTTCCAATTATGGCAGTTGCTGCCGCAGTTGGTGGAGCTATTTGGGGCTTTATTCCAGGTTATTTCAAGGCAAAATATAACACCAACGAAACTTTGTTCACTCTTATGATGAACTACATAGCCATTGGTATGGTTAAGTGGCTCCAAGGTGGACAGGGACTTTGGGAAGGGCGTGAAGGAACTCAGCTTATTCCTATGTTTAATAAGAGCACTTACCTGCCTTCTGTTTTAGGAGTACACTGTGGTTGGATTATTGCCCTTGTTCTTGTTGTCTTCATCTATATATATATGAATAAGACAAAGCACGGCTACGAAGTTGCAGTTATTGGAGACTCTCTTAATACAGCTCGCTATGCTGGAATGAACGTTGGTTGGGTCATGATGAGAACTATGCTTCTTTCCGGAGCAATCAGCGGTATTGCTGGTTTTGTTGTTCTTGCCGGTGCAAACCACACCATTACAAGTACAATTGCTGATGGCGCTGGTTTTACTTCAATCACAATTTCCTGGCTTTCAAGTCTTAACTCTTTCGTCATGATTGTAATTTCAATGCTCTTAGCAATTATTACAAAGGGATCCAGCTACTTAAATAAGAGACTTCAAGTTCCTTCTTCAGTTGCTGATATCGTATCTGGTATTCTCCTCTTCTGTATGTTAAGTGGCGAATTCTTTAACAAATACAAAATCATTATTAGGAAAAGAAATAAGTCTAAGGAGGTAAAATAATGGGTGATTTTTTAACAAATTATAATTTCTTAGGCCTTATTGCTGCAGCTGGAACCTATGCAACAGCCCTCATGTTTGGAACCTTAGGTGAAGTTGTTACAGAAAAATCTGGTAACATGAACCTTGGTGTTGAAGGTATCATGTACACCGGTGGTATTGTTGGTCTTGTTGCAACCTATTACTATGAGACCCTTGTTGGCGTTGATGCCTCTGTAGGAATTGTTGCAATGATTGTTGCAATTCTTGGTGCTTTTATAAGTGGTGCTTTATATGGCTTATTGTTCAGCTTTATTACTGTTACCTTAAGAGCAAATCAGAATGTTACAGGTCTTGCAATGACAACCTTTGGAACTGGTGTTGCAAAGTTCATTGGTGAAGCCATGAGTACAAAACTTGGTGGTTTTGTTTCTGTTAGCCTCCACTTAAAAGAATTCTTTGTTCACAAATCTTTCCCAGAAGCCTTACAAAACATTCCTGTCATTGGAAAAATTGTTTTTGGCCAGCAGCATTTCTTCTACTTAGCTGTAATTTTAGCTATTGCAATTCATCTGTTCTTAACAAGAACAAAGACAGGTCTTTACCTCAGAGCGGTTGGTGAGTCCCCTGTTACAGCTGACGCTGCCGGTATTAACATCACTAAATACAAGTATTTAGCTACAATGATTGGTGGTGGTATTTCAGCTCTTGGCGGAATGGTATTCATTGTTACTACTTCAGGTTGTGTCTGGATGGACAACACTCTTGCTGGTCTTGGTTGGCTTTCTGTTGCTTTGGTTATCTTCTGTACTTGGAAGCCTTTGAATGCAATTTGGGGATCAATCCTCTTTGGTGCTCTCATGATTATGTACCTCTGGATTAAGATTCCTTTCCTTTCTTTGACAACCACCAAGTATCTCAATCTAACTGAGCTTTATAAGCTTCTTCCTTACGTGGTTACTATCATTGTTCTTGTTACTTCTTCAATCCGTAACAACAAAGAAAAGCAACCACCTGCATCATTAGGTTTAAACTACTTCAGAGAAGATAGATAATCCTGAAGTCCTTTATATTAGATTTGACATTAGTGCTCTTCCAAGTTTGGAGGAGCACTTTTTTTGCCCTTTGGTTTCTAGCTGTAGCATTATCCAAGTGACCTAATATTCCTAAAAGCCCTAAAAATTGACGAAAAAGGAATAAAGTATTCCTTTTCAAGCCAAAAATTGACGAAAAAGGAATAAAGGGATAAAGAAAGACAGGAATTTAAAAAGCGA